>SFEK01000086.1 GCA_004557285.1 Bacteroidales bacterium
ACCCGACTTGACATGAGCAAGGGCGCAGGTTGAAGCCTGACTATCATCCATATCAACCGTCATGCGGTTGCAAACCACCATGTAGAGCACCAAGGCACGCTCTTTGTCGCCCTTGGCCAATACACGGTCTGCCACTTGCAGAATACGCTTGTCAGACCATGACGAACATTGGTTGATCAGCCCGTCGTATTTGTTTTTATCAGCAGCATAAACCACTATATTACAGACACATACAACAAGCAGAATAAACAGTCTCTTCAACATAACAACATACAGTTTACAGGGATTTTATAACGAACATGACATAGGCAACGACAGGGAGAGATACGCTGGTTTATCTCTTTTCCTTGATGTCGCCATTGCGATAAGCCCTGAGCAGAAGCTGCAAGTCTTCCACCTGAGCCTTGAGCTCACGGCCGATATCGGTATCGGCAACACGCATACGGTGGGTTGACATCTCCACAATCTGTGTGGTGCTCTTGATATCAGAACCTCGCAGGATGGCATCTTCGGTACTGAGGAATGGCTCATGCTGCACCAGCTGGAAACCACGGCTGTGATACACCAGGGTATAGCCTGCAATACCTGTCTCCTTGTGATAGGCCTGCGAGAAACCACCGTCGATCACCATCAATTTGCCGTTGGCCTTGATGGGGTTTTCGCCGCTTCCTGCATGTACGGGCACATGACCGTTGATGATATGCCGGTTTTTCCCCTCCACGCCAAAGGCATCGAGTATCATGTCGCAGGTGGCCTCGTCGTCGCGCATACGGAAATAGACACCCTTCAGTTCTTTGTGGGTAGCCTTGTCTTCAAGGAAATACCTTTCGAAGGTGGCCATCTTCGACTTGTCGAAAAGGGTGGAGTCTGGTCCGCACCACAGGTACATCAGATAGTCGATGGCATATTGGTGGAAGTCGGGGTCCTCGCCTCTTTGGAAGGCTGCCCTTACCACTTGGTCAGTACGGGTCAACAGTTCTTTGCCCTTATACTTCTGGCCATACACCTCAACATCCTTCAACGTGCCGTCTTCGTTAAGAGGAATAGACGAGTGGAACAGCAGGTTGCCGTTGACCACCGTGAACATGGAGCCATGACTGAGCATCAGGCGGATATGGCGATGCAGTTTTTCGTTGATGGTAAACGAGTGGCACAGGCGATCAACCAACTGCTCTTCCTCAGCTGTGAGGGCACTGGGGTTCTTGGGGTCAATGGTGGGGAAATTGCAGGTAATCATCTTGTAATCCACACCGTCAATGCGGCAGGTGCCGTTATTGTAGTCCACACAGTCGAGCAGCATACGGTCGTCCATCTTCCATTCGGGATGACGCTTGATGATTTGAGCCTCCACCTTGAATTGTATCACAGCAATAGCCTTGTGCATCTGGGCGGTAAGGCGCTTGGTCTTCTCGTCGTTGATGTCGCTGCTTCCTCCGCTTGTCTTTGGCATAAAGGCTGTACAAGGATCGTCGGCATAATGCTCCATGGCAAAGGTGGCCAGCGGGATGAGGTTGATGCCGTAGCCCTCTTCCAATGTGGAGAGATTGGCATAGCGCAACGACAGACGGATGACATTGCAGATGCAGACGGGATTGCCTGCACAGGCACCCATCCAGAGCATGTCGTGGTTGCCCCATTGCAGGTCCCAATGCTTATAGCGGCTCAACAGGTCCAGAATGAGGTGTGCACCGGGGCCACGGTCATAGATATCGCCCAGCACATGGAGCAGGTCGATGATGAGACGTTGAATCACATCGGCGATGGCAATGATGAAGTCGTCGGCCCTACCTGTGGAGATGATGGTCTGGATAATCCCGTTGACATAGGCTGCCTTATCCACATCATCGGTACGCTCATGCAGCAATTCCTGGATGATATACGAGAAGTCTGTGGGAAGATTTTTCCTCACCTTTGAGCGCGTGTATTTGCTGGATACGTCGCGACACACCTTGACCAACTGGTGTATGGTGATATGATACCAGTCGTTCATGTCGGTTTCGTGTGCCTTGACCAGTTCGAGTTTTTCCTTGGGATAATAAATCAGGGTGCAGAGCTCTTTCTTCTCGGTTTCGCGCATTTCGTTGCCGAAGATGTCGTTCACCTTACGCTTGATGTTACCCGAAGCGTTTCTCAATACATGCTGGAACGACTTGTACTCTCCGTGCAAGTCGGCCAGAAAGTGTTCAGTACCCTTGGGCAGGTTAAGTATGGCCTGCAGGTTGATGATTTCGGTACTTGCATCTGCAATCGTAGGGAATGTCTGCGAGAGCAACTGAAGATACCTCAAATCCGACTCTTTTTTCTTTTGGTTGTTTTTCATTGTATTTGGAGTTTAGTTAAAGTATTTGTCATTTTTAATGTTTCATTATCATCAAGGGGTTCTGTAAACATATACCCCTCACCAAGAGAGTAGCGTTGTGCCAATATGTGTTGCAATCGGGCACAATATTTCAAAATACGGCGCTTGCGGATGAGTTGCCGCACCGTGTCTTCATTATAGTTGCCATAATACAGGGCTTCATATACATTGGCAAGCATACGGCGTGAGAGTTTTCCGTTGCGCAAGGCGAATCTCGTCTGTTGAAGCAGTTTGACCAACTGTTCTTCATCCGACAAGTTCTTTTGGACAACCTCCTCACCACTGGCACCATTGCCCGATGGGCCGTCAAACCTGTTGACATGTTTGATGTCGAGCACAGGGAGCGAAGGACGCAACACCCTGGCTCCAGAGAGTACCAACGGCAATATGCCCTGGTCGTGGGCATGAAGCTGAAGATACCTCCACGCCTCGCCCGAGAGTTTGTCCAGCAATGGCAACACTGTGGGTGCAAGACGGGCATCGACCACTGAAGAGCGGCCATGCAAAAGCGATACGCCTTGCACCAAAAGCAGGTCTTCCACTGCACAATCATCAGCCGTCATCATCATGAAGGGGTAGCTGTCGAGCACCTTGTGATAAAGGGTGATGAAATCATCTGCCATCATCGCTGCCGTCTTGTTGCGTTGCAACGTATAGTCTTCAATCAATTCTACATGGGGCACAAACTGTTGGAGCTGTGCCGGCAGCAGGTATTCTTTTGGTTGCAGCAAGAGCTGCATTTCCTGCAAAGTGAGGGCATGAAGTGCTTCTACTGTACCCACCAGTTCCGACTGGTAGGACATCAGCTGCGACAGTTCCTTGGGCTGGAATTTGCCGTGCATATGCCAGGGCTGGAGGGCCTTGCCCACGGTGAGCACCACAGGGATATGCCGCTGTGCACACCGTTTGCGAAGACTGAGCGCCGAGGCATCACCACAACCGTGGATGTGAACCAATGTAGGGCGTATCTTGTCGAGCAAGACCTCTAACGGATGTTCGCCGTCTTTCTTCAACAAACCTCTGCCTTGACATGAATGGACAACCGCCCTACCCCATGATGCAGCATCGGCAGGCATCTCTCCAGTGGTCAGCAGATGGGTTTCTGCCTTTTCAGAAAGAGCAGCCACCATACCTTGCAGATAACCTTCGAAGGATATTTGCAAGGATTGCAGACGGGGTATGTAGTGTAGGATTTTCATCATGCCAACACTTGTTGTTTACGAT
Source organism: Bacteroidales bacterium (assembly GCA_004557285.1). Classification (GTDB taxonomy): domain Bacteria; phylum Bacteroidota; class Bacteroidia; order Bacteroidales; family Bacteroidaceae; genus Prevotella. The sequence goes on from SFEK01000086.1 coordinate 3,584, forward strand.
TATTGTTGAAATCTATTGTTTATGGGATACGAAATCGTATTTGTCGGCCAGTCGGTAGCGGATGGCATAAGCCAGTTTGCTCCACACCATGAAGAGTTCAAACGGCAATACCGCCATGAGAGGCACATGGGTGGAAAACAGTTTCATCGCACGTTTGGCCAAAAGCAGTTTCAGCAACACAAGGACCATCAGCACCACCAACGACACGGCCATCAACAACCAATCTGAGCGGTAGGCTGAAAACGCCGCCACGGCCAATGACGAGAGCAGGCAGGCATATAGTCCCGATGTTTCCAAAATCATCTGGCATTTATACCAACGTCCTCGTGCCAATCCCTTGCGGGTATGTTCATAGAACACATTCTTGTTGCGCCACATCTTGTGCGAGGGAGATTGTTCTACCAGCTGTCCTTCTTCTGCCAAACATACGGCAACAGAATCGCCCAAGGCATATTTGTTGAGCATGAAGGCATATTCGCCACGCAGATGTTCCAGATTGCCAAGAAAACCGTCCCGCTGCATGAACTCATCCTTGCGGAAGAGCAAGTTGCGGCTGAAGGTGGAATAGGCACGACCGGCCGATGCCTCGCGCATCAAGGCATAATCCTTGTGCAGGCGGTAGAAACGTTTGTAATGACACTCGTCTGCCGGATAATTGCTGTAGCCACACACCACGTCAACATCGTCGGTGCATTGTTGGGCCATCGTGGCAATCCAGCGGTTGGAAAGCGGACAGCAGTCGGCATCGGTCATCAAGACGAGAGGATGCTTGGCGGCTTTCACGCCAAGTGTCACAGCCAGTTTGTGCTTGCTCATATAGCGCGAGGTGTCAGGCACAAAGGTGGTGTAGAATCCCGGACGGCCAAGATATGGTTTCAACACATCCGATGTGCCGTCCTCGTCTTTGCAAACCACCACAATCACCTCGTAGCCCGGTTCGTATTCCTGTTGAAGAAAAACATCAAGGTAACGACGTAACTCGCTGGCATTATTGTCAGATATGATAACAACAGAAACCGGGCTCATACTGGTTGTCGATAACGATTTACCTGGCGGCACCTTCTTGAAAAAGGTGTCACAACATATTGCTATCGCCAACAGCACCAAAAGTGCCACAATTACTGTTACCAAATATTCCATCTTTTTATTCTATTTTGTATATGGCGGGATGATTTGTTCATCCCACCCCGATTATGCCAAATCCTCTTGGGTCAAGCCCTGAGGCAACTGGCGACAATTATATTGCGATGCCATGATTTCACCGTATGCACCTGCTGAACGAATGGCGAGCAAATCGCCCCGGTGGCAGCAGTTGAGGTCAACGGCCTTGGCAAACACATCACTCGACTCGCAGATTGGCCCCACCACGTCGTAGGTATCGTTCTCCTCATCGTTTGAGATGTTCTCTATCTTATGGTATGCCTGATACAACGCAGGGCGAATCAGGTCGGTCATGCCTGCATCCACAATGGCAAATTGCTTGAATGCTCCGCGCTTCACATACAGCACACGGGTGATGAGCGAGCCACATTGGGCTACCACCGCCCTGCCCAACTCAAAGTGAAGGGTCTGCCCCTTGCGCAGTTTGAGATGTCGGGCATATGTAGCGAAATACGACTTGAAATCAGGCACTGGCACACGGTTGGGATGATGATAGTCGATGCCCAGTCCGCCGCCCACATTGATGTTCTCCACCTGGATGTGATGCGATTCAAGCTGTGTCTGCAGCTCGTTGATGCGGTTGCACAAAGCCACGAAATCGCCCATGTCCAATATCTGTGAACCAATGTGGAAATGCAAGCCCACAAACTTGACATTCGGCATCTGTCGCGAGAGTTCTATCACCCTCTCCATGTCTTCCATGGCTATGCCGAACTTGTTTTCGGCGAGGCCTGTGGTGATGTTGGCATGTGTATGCGCACCCACGTTGGGATTGATACGGAAAGCCACACGGGCAATCTTGCCCTTGCGGGCGGCAAGTTCGTTGATGACTTCAAGTTCGGGAATGCTCTCTACGTTGAAACAAAAGATGTCCTTGTCCAAACCGAGATTGATTTCCCAATCACTTTTTCCTACTCCTGCATAAACAATCTTGTTTGCCGGAAAGCCCATGTCAAGGGCTCTCTTGATTTCTCCGCCACTCACGCAGTCTGCACCCAGACCTGCCTGACTAATTACATTGAGCACTTTTGGGTTGGCATTGGCCTTTACGGCATAATGCACACAATAGCCCTCATACTTTCCTGCCTCGGCATTGATTTCACGCAAGGTGGCACGCAGCAGGTCGGTGTCGTAATAGTAGAACGGAGTAGTCATTTCCTTAAACTTTTCTACTGGAAAATTACCTTTCATACTATTTTTTTGTTGTCAATATTTGACATTCTAATACACTAAATCACAGGACTTTGTCAATCTGTTGTAAACCCTTTGTTGAATAGGGTGTCGCTCAAACTCTGTAAAGCTCTCTTCTTGTCAGACTCCTTCACCAGGAAAGAGATGTTGTAGTTGCTGCCTCCATAAGAAATCATTCTTACGGGAATATTCTTCATGGCATCTGTGGCAAGGGTTTCAAAGCCCACGTTGCTCCAATCCAGGTCGCCCACCACACAGATAATACACATGTCTTTGTCAACAGTCACGGTGCCATACTTCTTCAACTCGGCCACAATGTCGTTAAGATGAGTGGCATTGTCAATGCTCATCGAAACACCCACCTCGCTGGTCGCAATCATGTCGATGGCTGTCTGATAGCTCTCGAATATCTCGAACACCTTTCTCAAGAAACCAGTAGCGAGAAGCATACGGCTGCTCTTGATCTTGATGGCCACGATGTTGTCTTTGGCTGCCACGGCCTTGATTTTTCCTGTCACCACATCGTTGTTGATGATTGTGCCGGGAGCAGTCGGGTCGAGCGTGTTAAGCAGTCTTACGGGTATGCCCGCGTATTTGGCCGGCTGCACACAGGTGGGGTGAAGTATCTTGGCACCAAAGTAAGCCAACTCTGCTGCTTCTTCAAAATGCAGTTGTCTCACGGCATCTGTCTTGTCTACCACACGCGGGTCGTTGTTGTGCATGCCGTCGATGTCGGTCCATATCTGTATTTCAACTGCGTTCAAGGCTGCACCGACCAAAGAGGCGGTATAGTCGCTGCCACCGCGCAACAGGTTGTCAATTTCGCCATAGGCATTTCTGCAGATGAAACCTTGGGTGATATACACCTGGTATCCCTCGTTCTGCTCCATCTGCTTGCCCAGTTTCTCTCTGATATAGGCAGCATCCGGCTCACCGTTTTTGTCGGTACGCATAAAGTCGAGTGCCGAGAGCAGCACGGCCTTGTGGCCCTGTTCCTTCAGATAGTTGGCCATCATGTTGGTGCTCATGATTTCGCCCTGTGCCACGATGCTCTTCTCCTCGAAACTGGTGAACAGGTCTTTGGTGAACGAGCGCAGATATTCAAACTCGTCTTGCAGGAAAGCCCTTGTCTCATCCTTCCATTGTGTGGTGGAAAAGAGCTGGTCCACATGTTTCATATAGACTTTTTCCAGACGGTTGATGACCTCGTTGGCGCCATCGGGGTTTTTCTTATATAAATAGTCTGATATCTCAACCAAAGCATTTGTTGTTCCTGACATGGCCGACAAGACCACGAAAACAGGCTCTTTACCATTTGTAATCAAAGAGGCCACATGCTTCATCCTTTCAGGCGAGCCTACCGATGTGCCTCCAAATTTCATTACGTTCATCATTTTGAATTAAATATTATTATCCTTAATCATTTTCCTCTGTCAATACGCTCATTCGGTTGAATTGTTCGGTGACGTCTTTGATGGTTCCGTCATTACATTCATACACGATGCCGGGATATTTGTCGAGCATGGGGATGTTGTGGGTTGACATCACCACCGCTGTACCTGTAAGACTGATCTGCTTGAGCAGACTCACGATGTTGTCGGCGGTCTGAGGGTCGAGATTGCCCGTCGGCTCATCAGCTATGATTATCCTGGGTTTGTTCAATATGGCACGTGCTATGGCTATGCGTTGCTGCTCGCCTCCCGAGAGTTCAAAGGGCATCTTGTCTTTTTTGTCCTTCATGCCCACAGCATCAAGCACATCATCAATACGTTCTTCCATGGCTTTCTTGTCTTTCCACCCCGTGGCTTTCAGCACAAAGCGCAGGTTTTTGAATACACTACGGTCGTGCAGCAGTTGGAAATCCTGAAAGATGATGCCCATCTCCTTGCGCAAAGCGGGCACTTCCCTACGTTTGATTTTCAGCATGTCGCGGCCAAGCACCTCTGCCTTTTCGCCCTCAAAGAGGTCGAGCTCGCAATAGAAGGTCTTGAGCAAGCTGCTCTTACCCGAACCTACTGGTCCGATGATGTAGATGAACTCGCTCTCCTCGACATGAAAATCAACACCCTGCAACACAGGGACATCATCCTGATATATGTTGACTGTCTGATATTCAATGATCATATTGTGATGTTCTTTAAATAATTTCTGATGTGACATGCAGCTTTACGCTATATGTTTTGGGTTAAGCCCATTTGATGTGCAAAATTATTAAAAAAACTCTGAAACACCAACCTTTATGATTGAATTTATCACTTTTGTCACATTTTTATGGTTTCAACCCTTGAAACCTCCAAAAAGTCAAGGAAAAAAACGCCTGTGCATCCTCATTCCCTGCCATTGGTAAGGCTTCCCGTTCATCCCCGTTCAAAAACTGTTCATTTTCATCGTGTTTTTCACACTTTTCGTTCACTCCGTTCACACTCTTTCAAAGGTTCTTTGGTCGTACGACCATAGCACCTCACACCGTACGACCATAGACCCTTTGAACGTACGACCATAGAATGATTGCTCGTACGTTCAAAACACTTCCCCATTCTTTCTGCAATCTTTCGGGATTCTTTCGGGATTCTTTCGGGATGAAAATGGAATGAAATTGGGAGAAAGTTGGGAGCAGTTTGGGAGCATCAAACACCACTATATCTCCAATAAGGTTATTAACCTTTCGGCTGGAAGATTATTAATCTTTCGGTTGATAGATTAATAACCTTATTGCCTATGAAGTTAACTGGCATCAGCAACGAATTAATATTCA
>SFEK01000087.1 GCA_004557285.1 Bacteroidales bacterium
CTTCATGCGGTCTTTGGGTGCCAAAAACGCATTAATACCCTTTAAAAATCACCCTGTTGTATATAAAAAACACCAAATATTCAATATTTTAGATAATAAACCTTGTAAAAGGAGGCTTATTTGCAGAATTCTAATTAAATTTGCAGCTAAAAATAAAAAATCAAAACGGATGAAAAGGATAATCATACCTTTTGCAATATTATTCTCGGCACTCGTGTTGACCGCTTCGTGCCTGAATGACGATAATGATGACAACATCACATATTATGGCGACACCGCCATCACATCGTTCTCTTTGGGAACGATGAACAGGTATCTTACCACCAAAGCCCTGACACAGGTTGATGAAAACGGTAACCCTTTGGACAGCGTGTATAAGGAAACCTACACAGGCAGCAGCTATGTTTTCACCATCGACCAGTTGCAAAGGGAAATCTATAACCCCGACTCTCTGCCTCTGCACACCGACCCTGCCCATGTCATCTGCACCGTAGGCACCAAGAACTCCGGTCTGCTGCTTATCAAGGATGTGGATAGCGACACCCTGCGCTATTACCAGAGTACCGACTCCATTGACTTCACTCACCCGAGAGAATTCAGGGTGTATGCCAACGATGGGTCGGCCTACCGCAACTATACCGTGAAATTGAACGTGCACCAAGAAGACCCCGACTCGTTCAGATGGAACCGAGTGGCTGTGGATAACCGCTTCATGGCAGCTTCGCAGATGAAAGCCCTCTGCTTCAATGGCAACATCTTCATCTTCTGCCAGGAGGGCACCGTTACCAAGGTGTATAAGACAAACAAGAACAATTCCTCTGCCTGCACCCTGCTCGACACCAACATGTCGCTTGATGCAGATGCCTGCACCAATGCCACCGTGTTTGAGAACATGCTCTATACCATGTCGGACGGAAAGGTGCTCTGCTCTGTCGATGGTGCAGCATGGTATAGCTCGGACATGGTCAATGCCGTGTCGGAAGGAGAAGAATATTACATGCCCCAACGCCTGTTGGGTGGCACCGGCCACAAGCTCTATGCCTATGATGCCCAGGGCCGCGTGTTGTGGTCAGACCTGCATGGCATTTATTGGCAGCTGGACCGCCTGCTTGATGATGCTGCCATGCTGCCGAAACAGGACATCTCGCTCATGGCTATGCCCGTGGCCACCAACAGCAGCACCGAACGCATCGTGCTGGTGGGCAATCCTGCCGAAGGTACCTTTGCCACAGATTCTGTAGCCTTGGTGTGGAACAAGGTGGAAGAATATGCCGATGGTTCACAGACACATGCATGGATGTCGTGCAACGAGCGCAACGGCAACCGCCTGCCACGCCTGGCCAACCTGCAGGTATGCAAGTATGGCGATGTGCTTGTGGCACTCGGCGGAAAGGGCGAGGCTGCCAGCAAGGCAGAACCCTTCAGCCATCTTTATGTGAGCTACGACAACGGCCTGTCATGGCAGACGGAAGACAAATATGTGCTGCCCGAGGGCTTCGACAATACAGGAAGTGATGTGTCGGCCCTTGCCGTAGATGAGGAGAATTGCCTGTGGATATTCTGTGGTGCCAACGGACAGGTGTGGCGTGGAAGGCTCAACCAGTTGGGCTGGAAATGAAAGAAATGTATGCCATAAACACCTTGGTATCTAAAGGTTAACAAATTTGTAATAGAACGAAATGAAGACGTCGCTGCTGACTTTGCTCCTGATGATTTTGCCCTTGTCGGCCTTGGCGCAGGATGAGGACGAATACCGCATGGAGATAGGTGGCGGTCTGGGGCTCGTCAGTTATCAGGGCGACTTCAACGGAAGCATCACCAAAAATATGCAACCGGCGTGGAGCCTGGTGCTCAGGCGTGTGTTCAATCCTTATATGGCGATGAAATGCGACCTGATGTTCGGCAAGCTCAAGGGCAACTCGACGAATGTCACCACCTGGTACCCCGAATACAACGAACAGCCCTACGAGTTCAGCAGTTCGCTCTTCGACCTGGGGCTGACCTACGAATACAACTTCTGGCCTTATGGCACGGGGCGCGACTATCGCGGGGCAAAAAGGCTCACCCCCTTCATCTTTCTCGGATTGGGAATGACTTACGCCGACTGTGATGCGGGAAGCGCCTTCACGGCCAACCTGCCTTTGGGCATCGGCGTCAAATATAAAATAGGTAAGCGTCTCAACCTCGGCGTGGAATGGGCCATGCACTTTTCGTTGAGCGACAAGCTCGACGGTGTGAAAGACCCCTACGGCATCGAGAGCACGGGCATGTTCAAGAACACCGACTGCTATTCGTCGCTCAAGGTGACGCTCACCTACAGTTTCTTGCCTAAATGTATAATATGTAACAAAGATGATTGACAAAATCGACAAAAACCGGATACCGCAACATATCGCCATCATCATGGATGGCAATGGCCGATGGGCCACAGAGCGCGGCAAACAGCGCAGCTATGGACACCAGGCTGGCGTTGAGTCTGTTCGTAAAATCACCTCAGAGTGTACCAGACTCGGTGTGAAGTTTCTCACGCTTTATACCTTCTCTACCGAAAACTGGAACAGACCGGCCGACGAGGTGGCCGCACTCATGGGGCTGGTGCTCTCGTCGCTGGAAGACGAAATCTTCATGAAGAACAACGTGCGCTTCCATGTCATTGGAGACATGGAACGACTGCCCGAGGCGGTAAGGAACAAACTCAACGAAACCATGGAGCACACCAAAGGCAATACCGCCATGACCATGGTGGTGGCGTTGAGCTACTCGTCGAAATGGGAAATCACAAGAGCCATACGGCAAATCGCACAAGAGGCCAAGAGCGGACAGATAGACATCGACGACATCAATGAGGACACGCTGTCTGAACATCTGCTCACCAATTTCATGCCCGACCCCGAACTGCTCATCCGCACAGGAGGAGAAACACGCATCTCCAACTATCTGCTGTGGCAGATTGCCTATTCCGAGTTGTATTTCTGCGACACCTATTGGCCCGACTTCGACGAGGAATGTCTGCACAAGGCCATAGCCAGCTACCAGAGCAGGCAACGAAGGTTTGGCATGACCGAGGAACAGGTGGAAAACGAAGAAACAAAATAACATTACCATAACAAGTAACGCACATCCGAATTTAAACAATACAACAAGATGAACAAATGGACAGGATGCGTAGCGCTGATTGTAGCGTTGCTGACCAGCATAGACCTTGTGGCGCAGGAGAAGATCGTCAATCCTGAAATCTCGTATGCGGGAAATCCCCGTACCTATGAGGTGGGGGGTCTGGCCGTATCGGGCGTTGAAGGCTATGAAGACTACATGCTCGCAGGTATCTCAGGACTTACCGTAGGACAGAAAATCGAGGTGCCTGGCTCTGCCATTACCGATGCCACCAAACGCTATTGGAAACACGGACTGTTTTCAAAAGTGCAGATTGCTGCCGACTCTATCGTGGGCAACAAGATTTACCTGCATTTCTATCTGGCCCTGCGCCCGCGTGTCTCCACCATCAACTACAGCGGAGTGAAGAAATCGGAAAAAGAAGACCTTGAAGCCAAAATCGGACTGCTCAAGGGCAGTCAGATCACACCCAACATGCTCGACCGCGCCAAACTCCTGACCAAGAGCTATTTCGAGGACAAGGGCTACAAGAATGCTGAGGTGGAAATCCTGCAACGTGACGACGTGACCGCGAAAAACCAGGTGATCCTTGATGTGAACATCGACAAGAAAGACAAGATGAAGGTGCGCAAAATCCTCATCAAGGGCAACGAAAACCTCAAGACTTCCAAAATCAAGGGTGGCTTGTTCAAGAAGGGTGTGCTCACCAAGACACATGAAGCCGGAACGCTGGGCTCGTTCCTCAAGTCAAAGAAATTCACCCCCGACCGCTACAAGACCGACAAGCAGAACCTGCTCGACAAATACAACGAACTGGGCTATCGTGATGCCACCATCGTGAAAGACAGCGTGTGGAATGTGGACGAGAAGCATGTCAACGTATATATCGAGGTGGACGAGGGCAAAAAATACTATATCCGCAACATCACATGGGTGGGCAACACCATCTTCTCTACCGAATACCTCAGCCGCATGCTGGGCATGAAGAAGGGGGATGTGTATAACCAAAAGCTCATGAACAAGCGACTCTCTGAAGACGAGGATGCTGTGGGCAACGAATACTGGAACCGTGGCTACCTGTTCTACAGTCTGCAACCTACCGAGGTGAACATCGTGGGCGACTCCATCGACCTGGAGATGCGAATCTTCGAGGGACAGCAGGCACACATCAACCGTGTGCGCATCAACGGCAACACCCGTCTGTATGAGAATGTGGTGCGCCGTGAGCTGAGAACCAAGCCCGGCGACCTCTTCTCCAAAGAGGCCCTGCAGCGTACTGGACGCGAACTGGCCTCTATGGGACACTTTGACCCTGAACAGGTGAATCCCGACGTGAAGCCCAACTACGAGGACGGTACGGTGGACATCAACTGGGACCTGGTGCAGAAGTCAAACGACCAGGTGGAGTTCTCCTTGGGATGGGGACAGACGGGCGTTATCGGTCGTATCGGACTGAAACTCAACAACTTCTCCATGGCCAACCTGTTCAACAAGAACAAGGAGCACCATGGCATCCTGCCCGTGGGTGACGGAGAGGTGCTCTCGCTCGGCGCACAGACCAACGGTTCTTACTACCAGTCGTACAACGCTTCCTACTCCACTTCATGGTTTGGAGGCAAGCGCCCGATACAGTTTACCGTGGGCACCTATTTCTCCAAGCAGACCGATGTGTCGAGCAACTATTACAATAGTGCCTACATGAACAACTATTACAACTACTACTATGGCTATGGCAACAGCTACAACAACTATTACGAGAACTATTACGACCCCGACAAGTTTGTCAAACTCTTCGGCGTGTCTGTCGGTTGGGGCAAGCGTCTGCGCTGGCCTGATGACTATTTCCAGTTGTCGGTAGAGTTGGCTTACCAGCGTTATATGCTGAAAAACTGGCAGTACTTCCTTGTTACCGACGGTAATTGCAACAACCTCAACCTCGGTATCACCCTTTCGCGTGTGTCAACCGACAACCAGCTCTTCCCACGCCGTGGTTCAGAGTTCTCGTTCTCGGTAACACTCACCCCGCCATGGTCAAAGTTCGACAACAAGAATTACAAAGACCTGGCCACCAACTCGCAGTCGCCCAACTTCAAGGACGAGCAGCAGGAGAAATACCGCTGGATTGAGTACCACAAATGGAAGTTCCGCTCAAAGACCTATACCGCACTCACCAACGGGCAGAAATGCCTTGTGCTGATGACCCGCGTGGAATTTGGTTTGCTGGGCTCATATAACAAGTACAAGAAATCTCCCTTCGAGACCTACTATATGGGTGGTGATGGCATGAGCGGCTATTCCACCGGCTATGCTGAGGAAACCATCGGCTTGCGTGGTTACGAGAACGGAAGTCTTACCCCTTACGGATACGAGGGCTATGCCTACGACCGCTTCACGCTCGAATTGCGCTATCCCTTCCTGCTGGGCAACACCACCATCTATGGTCTTGGCTTCGTGGAAGCAGGTAACTCATGGAACGAGACCAAGAAGTTCAATCCCTTCGACATGAAACGTTCTGCCGGTGTGGGTGTCCGCATCTTCCTCCCGATGGTGGGCTTGATGGGTATCGACTGGGCCTACGGTTTCGACAAGGTGTTCGGCACCAAGGGCGGAAGCCAGTTCCACTTTATCCTCGGACAGGAATTTTAATTGAAAAAACAGATGATTATGAAAAAGATATTGATGATATTGGCCATGGTGGCCACGACAGTAGGGGCAAATGCACAGAAGTTTGCCCTGATAGACATGGAGTATATCCTGAAGAATGTACCCGCCTACGAGCGTGCCAACGAGCAACTCACCCAGGTGGCCAAGAAATGGCAGGCTGAGGTGGAAGCGCTCAACACCGAGGCGCAGACCATGTACAAGAACTACCAGAACGAGGTGGTGTTCCTCTCACAAGAGCAGAAAAAGGCACGCCAGGATGCCATCATGGAGAAAGAGAAGGAGGCCAGCGAACTGAAGAAGAAATATTTCGGTCCCGAAGGCGAGCTGTATAAGAAGCGCACCAGCCTGATGACCCCCATACAGGAGGAAATCTACAATGCCGTGAAAGACATTTCCGACCTCCGTGGCTATTCGCTCGTGTTGGACCGCGCCTCCGACAGCGGCATCATCTTTGCCTCACCGAAGATAGATATCAGCAACGAAGTGCTCTCCAAGTTGGGATATTCCAACTAATGTATGGTTATTCTGAATTTTTGTATTAATTTTGCAGCCGAGAATAATAACAACTAAAAATAAATTGCAATTTAAAAGATGAAAAAGTTATTTTTAATCATGATGTTGTGTGCACCTCTCACGGTGTTTGCACAGAAGTTTGGACACGTTGACGCACAGGCTGTCATGCAGAGCCTGCCTGAGTTCATCAAGGCCCGTGGCGAGATTGAAGCCCTGTCAAAGCAGTATGAAAACGACATGAAGGCCATGCAGGACGAGATTCAGCGCAAGAGCGATGAATACGACAAGAGCAAAAGCACCATGAACGCTACTCAGCAACAGGAAGTGGAAACCAACCTGCAGCAGATGATCCAGAAGTTCCAGCAGGCTTATCAGGACAACCAGCAGGCCTTGCAGAAGGCTCAGCAGGAGAAGATGCAGCCCATCATGAACAAAATCATGACCGCCATCAAGAACGTGGGCAAGGACGGAGGCTATGTCTATATCATGGACATATCAACCGGCATCCCTTACATCAGCGACACCCTGAGCAAGGATGTGACCAACGATGTGAAGGCTGAAATGAACAAATTGAAGTAAATCCTCTGAAAGAGACCCCATTAAAAATGAGAAAGCTTGTATTGTTCTTTTTATTTGCCCTCCTGCCCTTTGCAGCACAGGCGCAACTGAAGTTTGGCTACCTGAGTTATTCCGGCGCCATCAAGATGTTGCCCGGCTATACACTCATGCAGGAGAACATGGCAAGGCTCAAGGCACAGTATGACAAAGAGGCACAGCGTGCCGAAGACGATTTCAATGCCAAATACCAGGCATTCCTCGAAGTGCAGAACACCTTGGCCACCCCTATCCTGCGCAAACGCCAGGCCGAACTGCAGGAACTGATCGACAAGAACGTGGCCTTTAAGGCTGAGGCCGAGCGGTTGCTCAAACAGGCTGAGGCTGACATGTATGCCCCGCTCAAGACACAACTCAACGAGGTGTTGAAACGCATTGGCGAAGAGCATGGTTATCTCCTTATCCTCAACAGCGACAACGACAACCTGCCGTATGTCAACGAGATGATTGGCGAAGACATCACGACCTTGGTCAAAGAAGCGCTCACCAATCAATGACCCTTAGTGGGGTTTCTCTCTCTCTTAGCCCACCTCTCGGAGTGTCCGTACAAGACATTTTCGGCGGTGGGTTTTTTGCTTTAACAACTCAAACTTATTGACTACTGAAAATGATGCTTCCCCAAACACCCGGTGCCATTGGCATGTTCGATTCAGGTTATGGTGGCTTGACCATCCTCCATCAGGTGCGCAGTATGCTGCCTCAGTACGACTATCTGTATCTGGGCGACAATGCCCGTGCCCCATATGGCCCACGCTCTTTTGACGTGGTTTATCAGTTCACCCTGCAGGCGGTAAAGAAACTATTTGCCATGGGATGTCATTTGGTGATATTGGCTTGCAACACCGCATCAGCCAAGGCCCTGCGCTCCATTCAGCAGAACGATTTGCCCCAGCTCGACCCCTCACGCCGTGTGTTGGGTGTCATCCGTCCTACGGCAGAATGTATCGGCAACATCACCACATCGCGCCATGTGGGCATTGTGGCTACCGAGGGCACCATCAAGAGCCAGAGCTATGTGTTGGAAATACAGAAGCTCTATCCCGACATCATGGTCACGGGCGAGCCCTGTCCCATGTGGGTGCCGCTGGTCGAAAACAACGAGTTCGACAGTCCCGGTGCCGACTATTTCGTGCAGAAACGCTTGGGCAATCTTCTGCGGCATGACCCGCAGATAGACAGCGTCATCCTTGGCTGCACCCACTATCCCTTGTTGTTGAACAAGATATTGAAATATATACCCCGTGGAGTCAGGGTGGTGCCGCAGGGAGAATATGTGGCCGCCAGTCTGGCCGACTATCTTCAGCGCCATCCCGACATGGAAGCCCGATGTACCAGGCAGGCCACTTGCCGTTATCTTACTACCGAAAATCCCGAAAAGTTCAGCGAGTCGGCACAGCTCTTTCTCCACGAACGGGTAGAGGTAGAGCACATCTCGTTGTAGCCCTCTTCTCTTCAGCATCAATACGGCTTCCTTGCCCGAAGGATTAATAATCCCTCAGCCTATGGATTAATAATCCTTCGGCCTATGGATTAATAATCCCTCGGCCGATAGATTAATAATCTTTCGGCCTATAGATTATAATCTTACCTCCAATGAAGCCGGCTTTTCCCCATTGTTTTACATACTCTTGTTGCATTTTTGTGCTGTATGCACAAACTGTTTGGGTTCAGGCAAGAATAACTTTATGGTTGAAGGTATTGACGTAGTGGAAAGCACTATCTGCTCTGTCAATGGTTT
>SFEK01000088.1 GCA_004557285.1 Bacteroidales bacterium
CAAAACCTTCGCTCTCAGGGAAATACATGCGAAAATGATGAAGGGAGCGAATGTGAATTGGATTCGTGACATGGTCATTGACCGCACCGACCAGCTGGTCGGGGACTCGCTGTGGTTCTACAAGCAGGACAAATTGTATGTGGACTTCTCCGTGACGATGAATGACTCCTCCAAGTTCGTCTCCTTCCTGGGAAACCGGCAGATCGACTATATGAATCCGCAGTTCGGGAAAGAAGCCAGAGATCAGGCCCGTCAGGTGCAGTCATCTTCTGTCCAGGTCATGAAAAATGCCGGAAGAAAGGATGAGGCGTGGTGGAACGAGGCCCGGCCTTACAAGCTTTCGGAGAAGGAACAGAATATTTACAATATGGTGGACTCCATAAAGAACGTCCCGATGTACAATACCATATACAATATCATAAATACCGCTGTTTCAGGTTATCTGGAGACCAAATATGTGGCATTCGGACCATATTCGCGACTGTACAGTTTCAACAACATTGAAGGCAACAGGGTCTCTTTCGGCGTACGGACCACATCGGAATTGAGCCGGAAGTTCAGGCTGGAGGGCTATTTGGGCTACGGCTTCAAGGATAAGGAGTTCAAAGGCGGCGGCTCGTTTGAGTGGATGTTCAGCACCCAGCCTACCATGAAGCTTACCCTGAACGGAAAGCACGACATGCTTCAGCTCGGGAAAGGTAAAAAAGCATTCAATGAGACGAGTCTCCTGTCGTCGCTTTTAAGTAAGAGGGGCAGTGGGAAGAGAAGTCTTGTCAATGAATATTCAATGACGTTTGACTGGGAAATCCGACCGTGGCTGAACACCTCGACGTCATTGGAGTCCCGGAGGATATTCTCCAACGTGTTCGTTCCTATGAAACGGGTGCACCAGCATAGCGACGGGGCGAGAGATACGGTAATGGTCAATTCCGTGGGTTCCAATGACTTGCGTACCGTACTGCGCTTTTCCAAAGACGAAACTGTAGCACGAGGCGCTTTCCAGAAGTGGGATTTTCTCGGTACGTGAACATTCATCGACTTCTTACAGAACCGTTTTTTTGTACTGGCGGACAAGAAAATGAGGAAGTATGCATTTGAGTCGATTTTTTCAACGTATCTTTGCGAGGCAAATAGACCGAAGAGTCATTGTCACAGTATGACAGTTTTCCTGGTTTGCACCACAGTGTTTGCACAAACAAGATTGCTCAACGAAACTGGCGCGAAGACATCCAAGCAGCATAGTAACCCAACCTTCCATTGCAACTAATTTATTGAACCCACCTGTAATAAATAAACATACATACAAATGGATTTCAGAAGAATCATCCTCTGGCTCATTGCTATTATCTGCTTCCATGCAACGGCTTTTGGGCAACACAAATTTGTGGATCGCAGCACTGATGTATTATGCCTTGCACCTGCTGCCACGGGATTGGTAAAGGCCCTTGTTGAAAAAGACCGCAAGGGCGTTCTGCAACTGACACTGAGCACAGCCACGGGCATTGCAGTGAATTACGGCCTCAATGCGTGCATCAAGAAAAATCGTCCCGAGATGCCCAACCAGCCCAGTTGGAGCGACCGCCATGCCTTTCCCAGCACCCATAGTATGGCCGCCTTTGATGGTGCTACCTTTCTGATGCGTCGCTACGGATGGAAGTGGGGCGTACCTGCGTATGCCGTATCGTGCTATGTGGCGTGGGGCAGAGTTCATTCAAATAAGCACGACTGGTGGGACGTTTTGGGTGGTGCTGCCATTGGTGCAGGGGCAGCCTTGATATACACCCGACCCTTCGCCAAGAAAGTAGACTTGACCATATCGCCAGCCGTATTCGGAGAGCAAGGTGGCGGCGTGCATGTAGCCATGCAATTTTGAAGACACTGCAAGCCTAAGAAAAAATAAATAGAAAGTACATTCAATCACAACTAACTAAAATATTACCAAGCCCTTATGAGTGACGGAAATTTTAATCGAAGTATGCTTCCCAGCAATAGTTATCAGAGTGGTGTGCGGGCTGGACGAAGCCAAATGCGCATCAAGGCTATTCAACTGGTTGATGAGTTATTAAAGGAAGAATTGGTGAATATTGATGAAGGAGAACGGGCGCAATTCTTGCAGTTGTTTCGCCAGCGCCTGGGGTGAGATGTACGAAACAGCTTTGAGCTTTATTGGGGCACATATGAAAGGGGCACGGATTTACCGTATACCATACCACTGGCTATACTAATGAAGCGGGTGGAATCGCTTACAAAAAAATAGCACACCTCGCAAAATGTGAGGTGTGAACATTTCGAATTTCTGGATAGAAGGTGCGACGCTTCGCATAGGCTGCCGTGACTGGTTGCCGTACGGACACAAAAAAAGTAAACAAGTTTGGGTAAGAATTACCGGACTTGCCTACTCATCCATTAAATACCTAAAAACTTATCTCAAAATCGTGGGCGCTGAGGGATTCGAACCCCCGACCCTCTGCTTGTAAGGCAGACGCTCTGAACCAGCTGAGCTAAGCGCCCTTCAATTTCTGAAGGTATATGTCCATCCAACGCTTTTCATCTTTCGAAGTGGGCGCTGAGGGATTCGAACCCCCGACCCTCTGCTTGTAAGGCAGACGCTCTGAACCAGCTGAGCTAAGCGCCCGAAAAGGTGAATGGATGCTTGCAGAAAAGAAGCAGGTTGTTTTTTTTGAGAGGTGGGCGCTGAGGGATTCGAACCCCCGACCCTCTGCTTGTAAGGCAGACGCTCTGAACCAGCTGAGCTAAGCGCCCTTACTTCTTTTCTAAAGCGATGCAAAAGTACGGACTATTTTTGAAACTGCCAAACTTTCTTCGTACTTTTTTATGATTTTTTGTTCTACGCAACGGCGAGAACGGGCTACAATCGACATCTAGCCCTTATATGTCAAACATTTAGACTAGCGTATCAAACATTTAGGCTAGCGCAGTGAGTGCGGAACGAATTTTCAGAACTTCGGCCTCATCCGTTACATAACGGGCAAATTCATCGCGGTCGGCACTGCCCATCTTCACATCGTCACGGCGAAATGTCATACCACTTTTCACCAGTTGCTTGGCCGAAGCATGTATTTCTGTTGCACCCGTTCGGCGGATTACTTCGGCAACATTCTTGGAATTGACACCGCAGCCAGGCATCAAGATGATGCGTTGGCCAAACTGTTGTTGCCACTGCGCGATGCGTGCCCCACCTTCAAGGGCCGTTGCAGCCGTTCCGCTTGTCAGCAAGCGATGGATACCGATTTCGCACAGGCTGGCAATCCCAGCCTCGGGGTCGCTGCTCATATCCAACGCGCGATGGAAGGTCACGGACAGCAATCCAGCCTCTGCCACCAACTGCGCTGTATGATCCACGTCAATACGCCCATCGGCCAACAATCCGCCGATGACCACGCCGTGGGCTCCTAGGTCGCGCATGGCCGCCACATCATCGCGCATCGCCTGCCATTCAGCTGAGCTATAGAGAAAATCGCCACCGCGGGGACGTATTAACACATGGATAGGAAGGGGAGACAGACGAAGGGCCTCGCGCACCATACCGATGGACGGCGTCAGGCCACCCTCGGTCAAAGCACTGCACAATTCAATACGGCTGGCACCGCCACGCACTGCCGCCTGCACGCTATCCAAACTGTCGCAACAAACTTCTAGTTTTATCATGGGATAGGATTATCGGTAGGTCTTATAATTATGCCAAATGCAGGATAAAAAAAGGCCCATAGATTTCGTTATAGAACAAAAAGAAATACCGCACTGTTTTAGGGTGCGGTATTCCTTATTATTTTAATAAACGAGTCGTACATTGTCCACCCAGAAGGTATTGCCCACGCTGCCTACGTAGGCGCCGCCGTGACTGGAATCAAACTGAAGGATGATGTGGGTGGGTGTTTCATCGCCTGTGCCCCATTCCTCAATGATGGGCACCATCTTACCCTTGCTGTTGCGCGCATATTTTTGGTTCGCGCCTGTGGCCAAACCCATGTAACTGCTATAGCCAGACTGTTTGCTGACATTTCCATAGCGGATGGTGAACTGCGCATTATTCACCCATCCTGTGTTCTTATTGAAGCGGTGCACCATCGTGCCGACACGCTTGGCGTGGATGTTGCCTTTCGAATCCTCCCAACGCTGTTGCAGATAGAGCACGCAGTCGGGCATATCAATGCCGTTGACGGTGGAAGCCTTGCCGAAACCAGTTTGTTTCACGCGATTGGGTTTGCCCGAAAGTTGCACCTTATAGTCAAAGCAGATCGCCTTGGGGCGCTTGTTGAATTTAATGCCAGCATTGAGCTTTGCCATGGGGTTCTTCGTTCCCGTGATGGGCTCCTGCGTTTCGCCCAGATAGATGGAGCCGGCTGCCAATACGTCAATATTCACGAGGCCAATCACCTTGCAATGCTCCAGGTGGGTATAGAGTTTGGCACAATAGCCATGTCCAGGACGTTGTTCACGATATACGGACACGTTTGTTTTGGTGATACCTGCCACTTTTGCCATCACATTTGACGTGGCCCAGGGAGAGCCACCTTGGTTCTTGTAGGCGTTATTGTTGTTCCAAGTTGCCGTCGGTGCAATTTCGTAAAGTGTTTTGGTTTCACCACCGAGAACACCACTTTCTGTTACTTTTCGCACAAGCCACTTGTCGAAGTTGCCAAAAGCAATGTACCGTACCGTACCACTTTGAGTTGTTTCATTCTGACGCGGTGTGAGGCGGTCCGCACACACTCCGCTACCACACACGAGTGTAGCCAGTGTCAACGTTAAGATTGTTTTCATACTATAATAATTTGGGATAGTTTGTATACTACTAGAATGAGAAACGCACGGATTAGAACGCCTCATTGATATTAAACATGAAGCCAGGGCCATTCTTGCTCCAACCACAATCCAATCGCACATTGATACGCTGCTTGAATTCCCAGCGGTAGCCCAGGCCTGCGTTGGGCAGAATGCGTTTCCAGCGCATGGCATCGAACCGTGGGAACACCTCGGCGGCTCCCACCCAGACCACTGCGCCATGGCGCTTCTTGATACGCTGGCGCAGTTCGACCTGTGCCTCAATGATATTTTTGTCGCGATAGCGTCCCTCGAAATAGCCACGCATTCGAGAGTTACCGCCAACTTCGCTCATCAAGCACCATGCCGGATTGCCGTAATTGAAACCGCCATGCAGTTCGCCTGCCAGCACACCGCCCTTCCACACCTTGCGATAAGTACTTACCGTCAAGTCGGTTGTGGAGAAGCAATAGTCATTGCCAAGGAAGCGGGGCGTAAAGGTTTGGTCCAACTGTACGAACCAGCCGCGATAGGCATTGAGCATAAAGTCGCGCGAGTCATAGATAAAGGAGAAACCCGCCGTTTGGCTGTGCACGGTCAGGTCTTGACCATTGAACAGCGTCAGCATATTGCCGGGACTTACCTCTAGAGCCTTTATATAGCGGAAGTTGAGCATCGGACCGATATAAGTATTGCGCGCCATGCGAAACAGGAAGCGTCCCATCAGGTCCACTCGGTTGCGACGGTAGTTGGTCTCGTTGTCATCATTATTGCCATTAGCATAGCCGATTCCCCAGAAATTGGTCGGGAACGTATATATATAGGCACGATAGTCCAAGCGGAAACGCTCCTTCGGGAAGAAATTATTGCCCTTGAGGCCAATCAGCAAGAAACCTTTGGTGGTCATATCGCTGAAGAGCGAGGCGTTGGAGCGCGGCAGTGTTGGGTCGGAGCGGTCCATGGAATAGGTAGCCGTGGCCATAATGCCAAGTCCCAGTCCCTGTGTGGAAGAATAATGAGGGCCAGGCAAGAAGCCGAAATCTACGCGCTTGTTGGGGTCGGGCGTATTTGCCTTAAAGAAAAAGTTGATAAGGCGTTTGCCAAACCGCAACTTTTTCTGAACGCTGTCCGATGGCTGCATCTCAATAGTTGCCGTATCAGCAAATTCAATAGGCTGTGCATGCAGGGGCAAGAGGCTGTCTGCCACACTGGCAACCACCTTGCGTCCATCATCCTCTCTCAAAGAGGTTGCCTGAGCATACAATGACGCACGGGTAAAAAGCATCACAATCAGTGTCGCGCATACCTTATATATAAAATATTTCTTACCGCTCATACGTTGAATTTCGGGCTGCAAAATTACATGAAAGTGAGGAGATATCAAGGAAATATCAATGTTATTTCCTAATTTTGCACCCGAATTTCACAGTATTTTAGAAAATGAAGAATTATAGACTAATTATTTCGGCTTTTTTAGCCACCACCCTTACGGCAGCTTCTGCCAACAACGTCCTTCTGGAATCGGGAACAGCAAATAGCACCGCCAATATCGTTTCCACGGACAACACTCCGAGTGGCGAAGAAGGGGAAAGCACAGCAGCGGAAAACACGAATGCCAACCATACCGCCAGTGATTTTATCGCAGAGGAAGCACGTCTGGCTGGCATCAATCTTCCCAAATGGACGCCCTCGCCCACCCCACTTCCCAACAACGCCAAGATGGGACAGAAGCTGATGGCCAAATTTGACCCTTCCCTCAAATTTGGCGGCTACATCGTTGGTAAGTATTCCATCAACGACAGCAAGGAGATTAAGAACGGCCAGCGTGTGAGCAATGGCGGTTTCGACCTCCGCTTCCTCCGTCTCTACGCCAACGGCTACTGCTTCCAGGACTTCTACTACCGTTTCCAGTTGGAGGTCAACGGCGCACCGGGCGAGGACAAAGGTCCGCGCATTGTTGATGCTTTCGTGGAATGGCAGAAGTTTGATTTCCTACGCATTAAGTTCGGACAGTTCAAGCGTAGTTTCGGCTTCGAAAACCCCTACTCTCCCCTCCTCGTAGGCATGGGTTCCTACTCGCAAGCCACGATGAAATTGGCCAGCATCGGCGACCGCATCGGCGAGCACAAGAGTAGCGGCCGCGACCTCGGCGTACAGGTACAAGGCGACCTTTTCAAGGCGCACGATGGCCACCACTGGCTCCATTATCAGGTGGGTATCTTCAACGGCCAAGGCATCAACCATGCCGACAAGGACCGCACGAAGGACTTCATCGGCGGCGCATGGATTTCGCCCGTCAAGAATCTCAGCATCGGCGGTTTTGGATGGAGCGGCCGCTATGTCAACGAAAAGTTTACCGACCCCACCACCCAACTGCCCGCTACACGCCGCGACCGCTGGGGAGTGGGCCTCAAATACGAAGACAAATGGAGCGTGCGCGGCGAATATATGTCGTCGAAGGGTGGCATCGTGACCAACATCAACGCACCTAAGAAATCGGACGCTTGGTACGCCATGGTGGGCGCACCGCTCTTCAAGAACTTCAAGCTCTACGGCCGCTGGGACTGCTATCGCGATGCGAAGACCTGGAACAGCCTGCAAACCAACTGGGGACTTTCGGCCAACTACAACCTCGGCAAGAACCTCATCTTCCAGGCTAACTACACCTTCACCGACAAGCGCGGAACTCCCAAACTTGGCAACCACTTCAACACCTTCGACCTACAAGTTTACGCTCGTTTCTGATAGCACAAGTAACCAAATTATTTGAGTTTTCTTCTCACTATAATAAGTTTATTTCCATGTCCTTACTTAGTATTCTTTCAACTAATAGTAATAAAGACCAAGCCGCCAATGGCAAGAAGCGCAAATGGATAATTTCAGCCGTGATTCTAGCCGTTGTCGTTGCGGCCTTTTGTGTTTGGAAATCATTCCAACCGCGCCACTTGGCGGTAGTCCTCATTGAGCAGTCAGAGAAAGCTGACCAACTCCCTTCTCCGAAGGAATTCATCGCCACCCTCTATCTAGGCAACGAAGTGCGCCGCGACACCATCAAGTCCTTTGGCAACGAGGCTTACTTTGGCGAAATTGACAAAACTTATGCCGACAAGAAAGTGCGCCTCACCATTCAAGGAGACCATTATCTAACCATCGACACCACCTTCGTCCTCACCGCGGGCACACTCAAAATCGGCATGCAGCGCAATGCCGAGGAGTACGGCCGCATCCGTTTCCACCTCTGGGACCCCTACAAGGGCGAGATGATTCCTGGCTGCAAGATGAAGGTGGGCCCCATGGATGTCACCACAGGTTCGCAAGGCGAGGTGGACATCCTTATCCCCCTGTCGCAACAAGCCAAGCAATACAACCTCTCCGCCGACATCCCCCTGGCCGACAGCATTTTCGTGATGCCCTGCACCGAAGACCATTTCGTCTGCGTACACCCCTCTATGGCCAAAGAAGCCAAAAAAGCTATCCAAGAAGAGTTGCACGACATCATCGAGCACGACGCCAAATTACGCCGCTAGGGATTAACCACGAGCCTCTAGGCTTTGCCCTTCTTGCGAAGAAGCGATGTCTCTCCTTGAGGAAGCTAGAGATTTGGCCGAAAAAATTGAAGCTGCCAGTGGAGAACTCAGCACAGCACAAGCACAGCGCCTAGTAAGAATCCAACAGAAAATGGTAAATGCTATTAAGTAGTTCGCTCAAATTTCTTCTATATAACAACCTGTTTTTTTAACACGAATAAAACGAATTTTTCGAATGTGGCTGAGAGGCTAACTGAAGGAACAATTCGATTCGCGCTTCACACGAATCTATTCGAATTACACGA
>SFEK01000089.1 GCA_004557285.1 Bacteroidales bacterium
ATATTCAGCTTCTGAAAAATTTACAAGCGGTGTGCTCGATGCTTTTATGAAATACGAACTATATTTTAATTATTGCGTGGCTGTGTCGGCTGGGGCTTGCAATGGGCTCTCTTACATGAGCAGGCAAATCAGAAGAGCTCGTATTTCGAACATAGATTTGTTGGCCAAATACAATTATATTGGATTGAAACACCTGGTGAGGCAGGGAAATATCCTTGACAGGAAATTGCTGTATGAGGATTTTCCCAACACGCTGTTGCCCTACGACTATGAAACCTATTTCAACAACCCCGGAGTGTTTGAGATGGTGACCACCAATTGTCTCACGGGGAGGGCGTGTTATCTGACCGAGAAGCACGATCCGCAACGCCTGTTGGATGTTGTGCGTGCCAGCAGCAGTTTGCCATATGTCTGTCCGATTGTGCAGGTAGATGGTGTTCCCATGCTCGACGGGGGCATCGTTGATAGTATTCCCGTGATGCGGGCTGTGGAGCAGGGGCATCCCAACAATGTGGTGGTGTTGACCCGGAATTATGGCTACCGAAGTAAGGAGAGCGACCGCAAGGTTCCACGTTTCGTGTATAAGAAATACCCCCGGTTGCGTGTCGTGCTCAGTCATCGTTGCCAAGCCTACAACCGACAACTGGAAATGGTGGAAGAGATGGAACGTGCGGGGCAAATCATCTGTATTCGTCCACAACGCCCGATGGAGGTGGGAAGGATTGAGAAGGATGTGGACAAGCTGGAGCGTCTTTACAACGAAGGCTTCGCTCTGGGCGAAGCCTTCTGCAAAACTTATTTATAATGCTTCAATCTCTCGGTACTTGGGCGATTGGCCATATTTGTTGTCGGCCTGTTTGCTGTCGAGCAGACAGGTGATGAAGATGACAAGGTTGGTGATCATCAAGACAATGGTGGGCAAGTAGATCAACGGGCTGTTGAATGTCTGGAAGATTTCATCCGGGTTGGGGTTCACGGTGTTTAATTTCTCGGGCAGTCCCGATGCCATGAGATAACTTTGCTGGTAGGTGGTGAGGATGAAAGAAACAACAGGCCATATTCCACTCATGTTGCGGTCGTGCATACGCCTCACGGTGACCGCCAAGAGCAACAAGTGAGCCAGGGCGGCGATGACCAAGCCTATCCACGGGTTGGCAATACATTGCTGCACAATGCCACTTGCGACCATGATGGCCAGGTACGACCACCAGAGTTCCGAGCGGCGTGCCCTTCCGTTGAAGTCAAGGAGCTTGCTAAATACAGTCTTGATAGAATCCATAAAACCCATCATGGGCAGTTTCTCGGTATTTTCCATATCAGTTTTTTTGTTGATGATTAAACGATGTTGTTTGTGGCGTGAGTGATGGCAGTTCTACCGTTTCAGCAGGTCGGGCCTTAGCCTTTTGGTGCGCTCATAGCTCTGTTCCATTTCCCAATCCTTGATTTTGGCTTCATTCCCGCTCAGCAGGATTTCGGGCACTTTCCACCCTTTGTAGTCGGCCGGCCGGGTGTAGATGGGTGCAGAGAGCATGTCGTCTTGAAAACAGTCGGAGAGTGCGCTTTGGTCGTCGCTGATGACGCCTGGCACCAGTCGGATGATGGCATCTGTCATGACGGCAGCCGCCAGTTCGCCACCCGTGAGCACATAGTCGCCCACGCTGATTTCTCGTGTGATGAGATGTTCGCGGATGCGATGGTCTATGCCCTTGTAGTGGCCGCAGAGCATGATCAGGTTGCCCTTGAGCGAAAGGTCGTTGGCTATATGCTGGTCAAACTGTTCACCATCGGGTGAGGTGTAGATGACCTCATCGTAGTCTCTTTCTGCCTTGAGCGCCGTGATGGCCCTGTCGATAGGCTCGCATTGCATCACCATGCCTGCAAATCCCCCATAGGGATAGTCGTCCACACGACGCCATTTGTCGGTGGAATAGTCACGCAGGTTATGCAGGTGTATTTCTGCCAGTCCTTTTTTCTGGGCCCGTGCCAGGATGGATTCGTTGACAAATCCTTCGAGCATTTCGGGTAATACGGTAATGATGTCTATCCTCATGCGTTATGGTTTGTTAGAGTGCTTTCTTGATGGCCTCTGCCATTTCTGCATATTCCTTGTCGCTGAGGTATGTCTTTTTGGGATTCATCTGGAACACGCCGCCGAAGTCTGGTCCGTCAACGTATTTGGGAATCAGATGGAAATGCAGGTGCGACAGGGTGTCGGAATAAGCGCCATAGTTGATTTTTGCCGGATTGAACACTTTCTGCATGGCTCTTGTCACTTGTGCCACATCGGCCATGAAAGCGTTGCGCTCTTCATCGCTCAGCAGGTTGAGGTCGTCCACATGGTCTTTGTAGGCCACGAGGCAACGGCCGTGATAGGTTTGTTCCTTGAAGATGAAAAGTCGTGACACGCGTAATGTGGCCACTTCAATCATCAGGCTGTGTAATGTCTCGTTGTTCTGGCAATAGAGACAATCTTTAGGGTCGCTGTTCATTTGTCTTAGTATTTTACGTGATTCATAGTGAATGTTGATGATGAATGTCGGATGGACGCCAGATGTTGACGCTCCGAAATCGTTGACAAAGTTACGGATATTTTTTTGTCACGGCAAATTATTGTTCCATTTTTTGTCGCTTGGAAAGATTTTTCTTCATTTTGTGGAACGGAAGCGTCGGATAATCATCAAATGTCAGAAGGGTGGGCGAGATGCGGCGTGATGGATTAACGATAATTGTGGTGCGAATATTTTGTGTTTTGAATTGCAAGTAGTATCTTTGCACTCAAATCGTTTGAATATGGATCCTGAAACATCACGTATATTGCAATTGAGACAGGCTCTGCACGAGCATAACCATCGTTACTATGTGCTCAACCAACCTGTAATCAGCGACCAGGAATTTGATTTCCTCATGCGCGAGCTACAAGACCTTGAGGCCAAGCATCCCGACATGTATGATGCCAATTCGCCCACGCAACGGGTGGGTAGCGACTTGAACAAGGAGTTTGTCCAGGTGGCGCACAAATACCCCATGCTCTCTTTGGCCAATACCTATAACCGGCAAGAGGTGGAGGATTTCTATAACAGTATCGTGAAGGGGCTTCATGGCGAGCCTTTTGACATCTGTTGTGAGATGAAATACGACGGCCTTTCCATTTCGCTCACCTATCAGCAAGGCCGGCTGGTGCGTGCCGTGACCCGTGGCGATGGCGTTCGTGGTGATGACGTGACCGACAACGTGAAGACCATCCGTTCCATTCCCCTGGTGCTGACCGGGAATGACTGGCCTTCTGAATTTGAGATACGAGGTGAGATATTGATGCCCTGGCAGGTGTTCGAGCGGCTTAATGCCGAGCGTGAGGCGGCAGAAGAACCGCTGTTTGCCAATCCGCGTAATGCGGCGAGCGGCACCTTGAAAAGTCAGAACTCTGCCTTGGTGGCTAGCAGGCATCTTGATGCCTACCTTTATTATATGTTGGGCGACAACCTGCCTTGCGACAGCCATTACGACAACCTGATGAAAGCCCGCGAGTGGGGTTTCAAGATCAGCGAAGGCATGCAGAAGGTGAATAGCCTGCAAGGCATATTGGATTATATCAACCTGTGGGATGAGCAGAGGCATGGATTGCCTGTGGCCACGGATGGTATCGTGCTGAAGGTCAATTCGCTTCGGCAGCAGCGTGCGTTGGGATATACGGCCAAGAGTCCGCGCTGGGCCATTGCCTACAAGTTCAAGGCCGAACGGGTGTGTACACGCCTCGACGAGGTGACATTCCAGGTGGGCCGTACAGGAGCCGTCACGCCTGTGGCCAACATGGAGCCTGTGCAGCTTGCCGGTACCACGGTGAAGCGGGCCACCCTCAACAACGAAGACTTTATCCGCAGCCTCGACCTGCATATCGGCGATTACGTCTATGTGGAAAAAGGCGGCGAAATCATACCGAAAATTGTCGGCGTGGATATTGACCGCCGCCCCATCGTCGCCACCCAGGTGAGGTTTGCCACCCATTGTCCCGAATGTGGTGCCCGACTGGTAAGATACGAAGGCGAGGCAGCCCACTATTGTCCAAACGACAGCAGCTGTCCGCCGCAGATCAAGGGGCGCATCGAGCACTTCATCTCTCGCAAGGCCATGAATATCGACAGTCTGGGGCCAGAGACGGTGGATGAATATTTCAGACATGGACTGGTGAAAAACATCGCTGACCTGTATGACATCGATGTGCAGCAAATCAACGGAAACGGCAACAGGCAGAAGTCGGCGCAGAAAATCGTCAACGGTATTGCCGCATCCGTGCATGTGCCTTTCGAGCGGGTGGTCTTTGCCCTGGGCATCCGTTTCGTGGGTGAGACCTCGGCCAAACTGCTGGCCCGTCATTTCAAGACCATGGATGCCTTGATGCACGCTTCGTTGCAGGAACTTGTCGAGGTGGAAGGGATAGGCGAGGTGATTGCCAAGAGTGTAATCAGCTATTTCCATCAGCCCGAAAACATCTCGATGATCCAGCGTCTGCGTGACAAGGGGGTGCAGATGTCGCTCAGCGAAGAACAACTGCAGGGTGCATCCGACAAGCTGGCTGGCAAGAGTATTGTCATCAGTGGGGTGTTTGCCCGTCATAGCCGTGATGAGTACAAACAGCTCATCGAGCAGCATGGTGGAAAGAATGTGGGAAGCATCAGTGGCAAGACCTCCTTTATTCTTGCCGGCGACAACATGGGCCCGTCCAAGTTGCAGAAGGCCGAGAAATTGGGTATAGCCATCATCGGCGAAGACGAGTTTCTTGCCATGATAGAGGAGTAGATGTGTCGTGCCGTGCCCTACTGTTTCTTTTCAGTCTCTTTCTGCGCCTTGCTGAATTTCTTGATGGCGCTGTAGGCGTTGAAGAGGCCCAGCTCTCCAGCTTTGCTGAGGTCGCTGATGGCTTCGTCGGTCTTTCCGCTGCGTGCGTAGGCTATACCACGGTTGAAGTAGGCTTCGGCCAGATTGCTGTCAAGGCGTATGGCCTCTGAATAGTCGGCTATTGCCTTGTCGTAGGCTTTGCCCATGGCCCACAGGTTGCCGCGGTTGTAATACAGGCAGGCATTGTCCTTGCTGATGACCATGGCCTTGTTGATGTCGTCTGCAGCACCCTGGAGCGCCAGTTTGGCCTCTGTGCCTTTGGCTGCCTTGTATTGGTTGAGTTTGGCTTGGCACACCGCCCTTTGCCAGTAGGCCAGGGCAGAGGTGCTGTCTTCTTGGATGTAGATGGTGAGGTCGTTGATGGCATCCACATGATTTTGCACCCCACTATGGGCCACAGCCCTCTGCAGGATGAGGGCACGGTCGTTGTGGATGTTCTTTGAGGCGGCAATTGCCGCTCCCAGTGTGTCGATCATGGCAAACACCTTTTGGCTCTCCGTTTCGGTGAGTGGCTTCTGATGACAGGTGACAAATATGGGATGTGATGCCTTTGTGGCGTTTTTTGACCATTGGTGGTTGAATGCATCCACCTCACGGTTATAGACCTGGCTCACCTTGACCCCGTTGCCGTAGGGGGTAAACGAGAGCTGGAACATGGGCATAAAGGCGATTTCAGTCTCGCGGTCTTGCACCCGTCCTCTGAAGGCCGAACTGTATTCGTGGTCAACCTTCTGTTCGTCTTCCACCACCAGCTGGTTGTATTTGTCAAAGTCGATTTCGCTCTTCTTGCGCACCCTGTCTTTTGTTTTCTTGCTCCACCGTTGCTGTTGGCCGTAATGCTTGTCCATCTGTGCTTTGAAGATGCGGAACTCGTCCATCTCGGCCTTGGCGGTCATGCCCAGTTTGCGGTAACACCTTGCCCTGTTGTTCAGACCAGCCCAGAAGTTGGGAAACTGGTTGATGATGGTGGTATAATCGGCGATGGCCCCTCTCAGGTTGCCGGTCCGTTCCAGGAGAATGGCCCTGTTGTAAATAGCCATGACGTTGTCGGGCTCTTTGCTGATGATATAGTCAAAGTCGTCGATGGCCCGGTTGTCGTCGCCCACCTGTATGCGCAGCTGTCCACGGTTGTAGTGGGCAAGAAAGTTGTTGGGGTCGATTTCAAGGGCCTTGTCATAATCGGCCATGGCGCCCCTCAGGTTGTTGATGTTGTAGCGTGCCAGGGCACGGTTGACGTAATAATCGACGGTGGTGGGTTTCAGGTGGATGGCCTTGGAGAGCTGGGCATCGGCGTCTTTCCATTTTTTTCGCGAAAGGCTGATCATGGCCCTCATGGCCCAAAGGTTGCCGTCGTAGGGGTCGATTTCCAGGCTCTTGTCGAGAAACTTTGCCCCTTGCACGGTGTCTTTCTGCAGCAAGAGCACTTCAGCTTTGAGCGAATAAGACTTGGCAAAGTTTTTCCATCTTGTCATCATCGAGTCGAGGTCTTTGTTGGCATGGTCGTAGTCTTTCTGCTCTATGCGGCAGAGCACGCGGTTGTACCACAGATTCTTGTTGTCGGGCAAGAAACCTATGGTTTTGTCATAATCGTCGATGGCTTGTTGGAAGTCTCTTTGCCTGATGTTGCACAAGGCTCTCAGTTCAAAGATGTCGGGGATGTAGGGGTTCAGGTTGATGGCCTCTGAACAGTCTTTGTCGGCCCCCACATAATCGTCGAGGTAAAATTTGGCAAGCCCTCTGAGAAACCATGGTTCGTAGAGATAGGGCTTGAGTCCGATGACCTGGTTGAAGTATTGGATGGAGAGCACATAGTCTTCATAATATAATGCACTCTTGCCCACGTCGATGAGCCGGTCGGTGCGAAACTGGGCTTTGGCCGGTTGGAGAATCAAGAACAGGGCAGAGATGATGAAGCATGTGCGTGTCAACAAGGCACACGACAACAAACCCTCTGCGGCATGGCCGCCGATTGCCTTCATGCCATGCCGCAGAGGACCGGTGTATGTGTGCTGTAATCCTTCATCCATCATCCTTGGTTTGTTATTTGACCCTGTATCCGCAACGGAACTTGCCTTGCAGCAGGTTCTTGAGCTTACCGTTGATGAGCTGTCTGCGGAAGGGCGAAACGCGGTCGATGAAGAGTTTGGCGTCAAGATGGTCAAACTCGTGCTGCATGACGCGTGCCAGGTAGCCTTCCACCCATTCGTCGTGTTCGTTGAAATCTTCATCCACATATTTCACGCGGATGCGTGTGGGGCGTTTTACCGGTTCGTGGATGCCGGGCAGCGAGAGGCAGCCCTCTTCCATCGACTCCATCTCGCTGTCATCATATTCCACGATGTGTGGATTGATGTAAGCCTTGCGGAAGTCCTTGTATTCGGGATATTCTTCGGCAAGCACGTCAAGGTCGATGACCGCCAGACGGATGTCCTTGCCTATCTGCGGGGCAGCAAGTCCCACACCATCAGATGCGGTGAGCGTTTCAAACATGTTGGCAATCAGTTCCTTGAGGTTGGGATATTCAGCGTCGATATCAACCGACACTTTGCGAAGAGCCTGCTGGCCGTAGGTGTAAATGGGTAATATCATGGTTTTCTTTTGATCGATTCCAAATAATCTTGTAAAATGATGGTGGCGCTGATTTCGTCAACCAGGGCCTTGTTTTGCCGTGCTTTCTTGTGTAGGCCGCCTTCAATCATGGCCCGGTGTGCCAGGACAGAGGTAAACCTTTCATCGTAATATTCGATGGGAATATGAGGATACGCCTTTCGCCAGCGGTTGACGAAAGGCGTTATTCTTACCATGTTCTCGCTATGGCTGCCATCTGCCTGTTTGGGCTCTCCGATGACTATGCGTTCCACTTGCTCGCGTGACACATAGTCTTTGAGGTAGTCGAACAGCAGATGCGTGGCAACTGTCGCCAGTCCTCCCGCTATCAGTTGAAGAGGGTCGGTGACAGCCAGCCCGGTGCGCTTCTTGCCATAGTCGATGGACAATATGCGTGCCACGTAGGTGATCAGTTATTGTTGAACAGCAACCATGCGTCGGGATATTGTGCGCGAAGCTCGTTGCGTGAACGCACGGCATCGGTCTTGACGTCGAAGGTGCTTGCCACTACACGATACATCTGGTTGCTGCTGTTGTAGGCCACCTGTGCATCGTAGCCACGGCTCTTGAGGGTGCTCTGCAGACCTTCGGCGTTGGCACGTACAGAGAACGAACCTACCACCACGCTGAAGTTGCGCAGACCGTTGCCGCTAACCACAGAGAGGTTTTCCTGGCGCACGGGCACATTGTCGGCGTTGTCCACCACAACGGTTTCGGTGGCGGGCTTTTCCACAACGGGTGCCACAACGGCTATCTCTTCGTTACCCTGGTTTTGTTCAGCCCCGTTCTGGTCTTGAAGCTGTGCTTTTTCGTACATTTTCCTGTAGGCTGTTTCCTTGGATGATTTACAACTTGTAAATGCGACAGCTGCACAGAGACCTGCACACAATACCATATACTTCTTCATTTCTTTTTCTGTATTATTCAATTAAACATTTGTTTTCAGTCAAATTTGGTGCGAAGTTACACAAAATTGAGTAAATAGCATGAAAATAGCCGCATAAAGTTTGTTAAATGAGTCAAATACTCTTTTTTTAACAAAAAATAGATTATCAAAGAGTTGCCCTTTTGAAAACTTTCCGTATATTTGCGAA
>SFEK01000090.1 GCA_004557285.1 Bacteroidales bacterium
AAGAACTCCGCCCACATCCTTGGCATTTCTGGCTTCAGCTGATACGCACGCTGCTGTCAGCCCTCTTGGTGGGCGTTATCCTCTGTGTGGGTGATATGGAGACGAAGATCATCCTTGAAGGAGTTTTCATCTGCGTCATCTGTCCTACGGCTTCAGCAGCTGCCGTGGTTACCGAAAAATTGGGAGGAAGCATCGCCTCGCTCACCGTCTATACCATCATTGCCAATGTGGTCACCTCGTTGATTATCCCACTCTTCTTCCCTATGGTGGAAAAGGGTGCAGACATCACTTTCTCCTTGGCCTTCCTGATGATTTTCAAACGCATCACCGTGGTGTTGCTCTGCCCGTTGCTTTTGGCGTTGCTCACGCGCCGCTATTTGCCCAAGGTGGCCAATTTGATAGCCCGTCAGAAGAACCTGGGATTTTATCTGTGGTCTTTTAACCTTGCCGTGATGATGGGACTCACTCTGCATAATATCATCGTTTCTGAGGTTTCTGGCCACACCATGCTGCTTTTGCTGTTGTTGCCCCTGGGGGTTACCTTCCTGCTCTTTACTATCGGAAAGGCAGTAGGTGGTTGTTATGGAGAGCGTATCAGTGGCGGTCAGGCGTTGGGACAGAAGAACACGATGGTTGGGCTGTGGCTCACGGTGACATTTCTTAATCCCACCGCCGCTATTGCTCCTTGTGCGTATGTCATCTGGCAGAATATGGTGAATTCCTGGCAGCTGTGGTGCAAGGACAAATATGGAAAACTGAAATGGTAGTTGTTGCAGGCAACATAAAAAAATAGGGATGTACAGCAAAGTACATCCCTATTTTTATGATCATCTAATTACTCTTGTTACAGAAGCAATCTTAGTAAACTACCTTGACACTCTGTCCGGCCACCTTCACTACATACATGCCACGGGCAGAGAGGTTGAACTGTGTGTTGCTGCGACCAGACTTGTCAGCGGCCACCAGTTTGCCATCAACAGTGTAAACCTCAACAGCCTTGCCAGCGTTGTTTACGGTGAGCTGACCATTGTTCATCACAACAGTAGGTGTTTCAACCAACTTGCATCCATCGATGCCTGTTGATACCTGTACCTGCTCAAGGTTAGAGTATTTGCTCTCGATAATGTCCGTCTGATACTGACCCATGGTCTTGCCCTTAACGGCACATACCTTGTGGAATACGTTGGCATCCATAGCCTTTTCGGGAAGTGTCACTTCAAGCTGTGTCCAGTCGTAGTAGTTGTCATACTCAAATGGCTCTATCAACGATTCGCCGGCCTTGTAGTTCTGAGTGATTTTCAGATCGTCGATGTAGAGGTTGCCAGGAGCCTGAACAGCATAGATACCCAGCTTAGAACGCTTGCTACCCTTGGTCAGGTTTATGGTGTATGTACCCCAGTCTTCCTTCACGTCCTTGAAGTAAACCAGTTCGGCCTGCTCGAAATCCTGCTTGTCCTCGTTCCAGTTGAACAGTGCAGCAGCACCGATGGTCTGGTAGTATTCTACAGTAACAGGACGACCGTCTGCACCCCATTCGGTGACATATTCAGCCAATTCACCGGCCAATTTGGCACTTACGGTAATCTTGCCATTGTCTTTTGACAGGTCGAGTTCGGGAGAGATGATACCAGCATCGCCGTCGCCCATGATGTAGTGCCATCCGTCAACGCAGGCATAGCCCTTGTAGTCCATGTAGTTCTTGCCTTTCCATCCAGCCTGGTTCAAACCAACGATGAAGTGGTCGCCACCATATACATTGAAGTTAGGATCTTCTTTGGTGCCTGTAGGTTCGCCGAGCTCGCCGTTGATGGTAGTCTTGATGTTGTCGAAGTTCTCGTCGGTTACGGCAAATTCGCCGTCAGCATTGGCAAAACGTTCATACAGTGCCCAGTAGTTGTAGCGCTCAGCAGTGGGCACTTCGTTCCACTTGGCAGTATATTTACCATTCTTTACAGAAACGTTGGTCTCCAGCACAGGTGCCTCAAGGTCCCAAATCTCATTGAAAGAGGAGGGCATAGACTCGTGGTTGCCCTTTACCGAGCGAACAGAGTACATGTAACCTGCACCTGATTCGGCACCTGTCACCGTGTATTTGTTGGTCTCAGCCTTTTCGTTGAGCTTGAATTCAGACATTTGGCCGGTAGTATAGTCGTAGTTGTAGATATCTACCAAGTAGCCCTCTGCACCATCGACAGCCTTCCAGTTCAGGTCAAATGTTGAACCCTGATAGTTGGTGTGAGGCAAAATCTCAGGAGTATAAACATACTGGTCAATCTGCACGAGTTCTACATCATCGATATATACGGGGATGCCCTCTGTGGTGGCGATAAGGAACATGGTTGAACCACCGCCGCCATAGAATGTCACCTCGTAGGTCTGCCACTCGTAGTAGGTTTCAGGACAGGCAGCCTGACCGATGAAATCCCATGTGGGCGACATGTTGTAGGTTTCAGTGGCCTGTACATAAAGACCTTCGTTGAACTGGTCGTCGTCTGTACGAGCCTTGAAGCGCAGCTTGAAGATGCCGCAATAGCCTGATACGTCGCACAAGGGACTGTTGATGGCAGCACCACCGGTTTCAGGAGTGGCGTAGAGACATGCTACACCGCCTGCGGGATAAACGTTGGTAGCACCCCAGATAGAACTGCTGGTGAACGAGGGGTCAACGTTTTGCCATGCAGGATATTCAGAAATCTCGGGGTTGTTGATGTAAGTGTCCAGGTCGGGAGCACCGATGCTACCTGTGCTCATCTTGGAGAAGTCTTCTGCCAGGATGCCCACTTCTGGTCCGTAATCCACGCCGCCGGCCTTCTTCATTTCGCTTTGTGGAACCACGCGCACTGAAAGGCGACCGCTGTTGTCGGTGTTCTTGATGTCTGTGCCTGCCATCTTACCCTGTATGGTTTGACGGCTGTTGAGTTCAGTCTTTGGCTTTGCCAATTCCGTGAACGAAAAATGCTGCTGTGCGTTGGCCGTGATAGCAACTCCGGCCAGTGCAGAGAAAAGTAGTAAATTTCTCATATTAAAAAAGTTTGAATGTGTAATAATATAGTAATCTTGTCTTTCTTTGCTGAGTAGGTTGGTGATAAAGGGTATGCCCATGCTCCATGATGGATAAAGGCATACCCTTAGTGAACAAGCTTATTTCAGAATTTGAATTTTCTTGGTGAATGTCTTGCCGTTGTTGTCAACAACTTTCACTACATAAACGCCGGGTGCAAGAGGCATGTTGATGCTGCTCGTGCCGTTGGCAAGGCTCCTGTTGGCCAGGGTGCTGCCGGTGAGGTTATAAACAGCCACCTGGCTTGCATTGATACCGTTGAACATGAGGTTGCCGTTCATGTAGGCAATACCCTTGCCTGCCACGATGTTGGTGATGCCGGAGCCGATGTTGTCAGATACGGCCAACTGCATGACGGGAACCTGTGTCAAGAGGAAGTAGCCATAACCTTTGCTTGTAGAGAAGTCGTACTCTGCGTTGGCACTTTCAGCGCGCAATGTGCGGTAAACCTCTGCCACGTCGGAAACAGCCAGGTCAGAGTGGTTGTCGTAGGCCTTGAATGTCAAGGGGTACTGGTTCTCTTCGCATACACCGTCTTTCACGATACATACCACCAGATTGGTGTTGGTGTCGTAAGCGAATGGCTCGTCAAATTCAAAGGTCATCATGTTGCCTGTGCCGGGCTTGCTTGAGAATGTGCCCTCGAATACCTTGGTCATGTCCTCAGGCTTGAAGAGTTCTGATGGCTCAAACAGGTTACCCCAATCGCTACCTGAGAATTTCACCTTGGATGTGGTGGTGAGGTAAACCTTGATGTTGGCATTTTCAACCAGTGTATAGTCGTCGTTGGCATCATACTCATAGCCCAGACGGTGGATGTAGAGTGTGCCCTCAGGCTTCTCCTGGAAGTCGCTTGGATAGTAAACACTCTCCACGGTGCTGTAACGCTTGGTGAACGAAACAGGAATACGTGTCTCGGATGTGGTGTTCTCGTTGGTGGTGAGCAGGGCGTTGAATGCCATGGTACCGGCCTTGGCCACAACCACAGTCAGAGGATTGGTGGTGTCGTTGCTGGTATCCTGGTCGTTGTTCAGCACTACGACGCCGGCGAAGAGGGCTTCGCCTTCTACATCAGGAGTAGCCATAACCTTCACTTCGGTAGAGGTCAGTGATGCCAGAGGAGTGGTTACTTCTTTTTCACCCAATACCACTTTGTTGTCGCCGTCGAGGCGAACCACCTGCACCTTGTAGTTGTCGATGGTATTGTTACCGTTGTTCAACACGTTGACAGTGTATTCGGTCTCAGCACCGTTGGTGGGGTTCAGCGGACCAACGAGGGCCGTGGCCTTGAGGTCGTTGTCAAATACTTCTTCAATGCGGGCGTGCACCAGACGAAGCACGTCGGTAACAGAACCGTCTGTGGTCACGTGCCAACCGAAGTTGTAGTCGCCAGATGTTTCAGGGGTGAAATATAGCTCGAAAGGAATCACCTGATAGTAGGGAGGATCAAGCTGGAAGTTCTTGTAGCTGGCCAGAACTGTGGTCTGGTCTTCAGCCGTTGCTCCAGGACCTACGGTAAACTCAAAGTTGTGGATGCAGTCGGGGTGATAGGTATCGTAAGCATACTGGAAGCGGCAGTCGAATGTTGCTCTGTACTTCTTGCCGGCCTCAAGAGTTACCTTGGGTGACAGTGCATAGTCGTCAGAACTTATCACATAGTCGGTGTAAAGCTGGAATCCGTATGGGTCAACGTCAAAGTAGTTGTCGTAGCTGTAGTAGTTGAAGGTTCTGCCGTCGTGGTTGTTATCTACAGCTGTCCATGCAGAAGCCTCGTCGGCAGTCATGAACTTGGTGTCGTAAGGCAGGCTGTAGGCATTACCGGCAACAACACCGATAGAGGTGGTTGAGGTACCTACACCTTCGCCGTTGGAAGGCTCGATAATATAAGAGTAAGCCATCTGAGTACCAAAGTCCTCATCTTTCAATCTGGTCTCTGTGATGTCCTTGGCCACTACCTTCTCATCGGGCAGACGGGTAACGGTGTATTTGGTGTTGGCCTTGTCATACCATCCGTCGTTGGCACCCAGTTTGGCAGCTTCCCATGACAGTACGAGGGCATTACCTTCCGTGTTCAGATATACGTTCTCGGGAGCACCTGGAGTGTCTTTGCCGCCGAATGCGTTCCATGATTCAGAAACACCCTTCTCGCCGGCTACACGGCAAGGCACTACATAGTAAGTCTGCAGGCCTGCTTCGGGATTCTCGTCGGTCCATGACATTTGCTTGCCCACCTTTCCTGTAGCGTCAACCGAAGCGATTTCGTTGTCCATGCTGTTGCGATAGATCTTCACTTCAGCCAGGTCGGCCAGTGCATCACCGTTCCATGCGGTTGACGGGTTGGTCCAGGTCAAGGTGATGGTCTTGCCGTCTTCACCGGGAGTAGAAGTCAGGTTTTCCACCTTGGCAGCAGCCTCACGGGCATCAGCAGTTCTGTAAGGAATGGCCAGACCAGAGATAGAACCTGAAACAGAAGCCTTGTATGTCAGGGCACCGGTAGAGGTGTTGATCTTGAACAGCTTCTGATATCCGGAGCCAGTGTTGGGGTCGGTGTCGGTCAGCACACCGTAGAGGTCGCCTGTGGTGCGGTCGAAGTCGATGGAGTTGGTGTAATAGAGCACCAGCTCTTTGCCCTCAGAGGTCATAGGCAGAGCAACGCTTTCTGCATAATTGTTCTCAGGGTCGAGTTTCACGAGGCGAGAACCATTCAGTTCATTGTTACTGCTCCAGTTCCAGCGCACCGCCCAGATGTTGCCATCCATGTCGATTGACATGCCAGGATACCAATCGTTCAAGGTGCAAACCTTGGTGAATTCGCCGGTCTTCATGTCAATCTTGCCAAGCATAGATCGTGCATTGCCAGACTCGTCTGAAGTACGGGCTGTAGCCCACATCTCACCGGTCTTGGGGTTTACGCTCATGGCATCCACTGCATTCCATGAGTCTTTCAGAGAGGACATGTCCTGAAGATATTCCACCTCTCCTGTCTTCACGTCAATCTTCACGAAAGCCTTGGGATAGGTCACCCATGTGTAGGCTGTAGCAGCATAGCCATAATAGTAGCCGTCTTTCAGCGTACCCGACATCATGATTTGGATGCGGTAAGGGTCAACATCGCGGTCAGGTTCTACTATAAATATACGGTCCCAGTCGTAGGCGTTGTTGGTCCAAAACCTGAAGAAGCAGGGGTCGTTTTGAGGGTCAACCAAAGACACGGCATACATTTCCAGGCCTAAGTCCTTGTCGGTGTTCACAACGGTTTTGGCAGGCTTGCCCATCGTCTGTTGGGAAACAGGCATCAGAGACTGCGGAAAACCGCCACGCTTGATTGGGCCGACATTGTCGGCCATTGCCATCGTTACCAATGTAAAGAGGCAACTAACAAGTAATGCAATTTTCTTCATATAAACACTTTTTTGCCCTTGTCGGGGCGGTTAATTAAATGATTTGATGTTCTCTATTGAATTGTTGTTATCTGAGGTCAACGTACAATGGTCTTGTAGCTCTTGTTGCCTTGGCGCACGATATACATGCCGTGGGTGAGCTTGCTGGCAGGCACCTTGATGCCGTCGAGGGTGAAGTATTCCACCTTGTTGTTTTCTTTGGCAGTGGTTGTGCGCTCGATGCCTGTATAGCCTTCGGGCATGGTCAGCTTGAACTGGTTGGTGCAGTTGCCCCAATAAGGATAAGCCAAAAACATGGGGAAATAGCACAGCAGCGACTCTTTGGGGAAGGTGAGCACGCCGTCTTTCAGTGTGCCGCCATATTTACCCTCGGCCTTGACAGTCTCCTTGCTCTTGCCGTTTTCCTCGATGTCGCGGTCGGCTTTTGACCAGATTTCCATGATACCGCCGCCGAAGTCAAGTCCGCAACCGTCAGCCATGTATTTGATGAGCACACAGTCGGGATCAGTGGCGTCAAACTCCAGATAGTGCTTGTGGCTGGAGTCGAAGTTCTGTGTGGTGGCATAGGGATAAACATCTACAGCGTATGGGTCAACCAGTCGGTAGAAGCCCGGGATGTCGGTGCTCTCCTGAATTTCCACATCATATTCCACGCTGGTCAGACCCACGATAACTTCCTTGTCGAGGTCGCAGAGGATGCCTTCCTTATATTTGGCCATACCCAAAGATGTCCAACCATCAAGCAGGTAGGCAAATTCTTGGGTATAGATGGTGGGGTCGATGGGTTCGCCCTGATAATAGGGAAGAGCCACGAAAGTGTAAACGCCGTCAGCCTCCAGGGGGAATTTCACCTCACTGCTTTCCGTGATTTCCTGATAGTCGGCAGAACCGTCTTTCAGGCTGTTGGTCATGACCGTGAGGTAGTCGCCCTCAAACATGCCTATTCTCACTTTCTCACAGCTGCTGCCCACGCTGACAGCTACTGACAGTGTGTTGTCTTCCTCGTTGAATGCACCGGGAGTGATGGTGATGTCAAGGTCGGGGGCTCCGGGAAGTTTTACCCTGAACTTTTCAAACTCATTGGCAATCATGTAAGAACTCAATGTCTGGTCAACAGTGGCGAGCAACATGTTCTTGGGGAAGGTGATGGTACCTTGCTTCAATGTGCCGGCAGAGCCTTCGGCAAAAACATCTTCTTTGTCACGACCGTTGCGTGTGATCTCGTAGCCAGCAATGGAGCTTACCCAGATGTCGCCATCGCCAAAGTTGACTTTGGTGTTGTGGTCGGAAAAATATACATGGTCGGGGTCTGTGGCATCTATTTCCATATAGGTGTCTTCAGTCCATTCGCCGCCTCTGAAGGGATAGTCCTTATAGGCGTTGACAATGCGGTAAAGCCCTGGTGTGGTGGCACTTTCCTGTATTTCTACATCCCATTCCAACGGGTCAACCATGTAGATTTTGGTGATCATGTCATCACGAAACTTGCCGGTGCCAAGGGATACCCATTCGCCCTCAGTCTTCTTGGCGTTAACACTTGTGGCAGCCGATTTCACCTGATAGGTGTCGTTGCCCATAGAAATTCTACGCTGTACCTGTGCACTGACATTGCCAACAAGTGACAGGGTAAGCAATAATAGTAAATTTCTCAAAAATACCATAGTCGAATTGTATGATTTAATTTAACATTATGTTTCTCTTCTACACAGTTCCTTGTCATTTTGTAGTCATTGGGCCGAAAAGCCTGACATCTTATACTTGGGCTGATTTGATTGATTGATGCAAATATAAACATTCTTACAGAATTACATTCTAAAACATCAAAAAAATGTCACTATCTTTAAAATTATTAACATATACTATCTTCATGTATGCCTTAACTCTTCAAAAACGCTTCCTTATTGTGTAAATAGTGTATATTGCCAATATCATCTTAATTGTTAACATGCTATTACAACTTGGTTGGTGTCAATCAGTGAGGTATATGGAAAACAGTTGACAAACATGGGCTAAAACAAGATCAGGTGGCTGCAGAGCTCATGAGAGACATGGGGCATAAAGGAATTTCTTTCGGTGGCCATGACCCGCACACCATCATCCAATGCTTATCACCCTTGGCTGAAA
>SFEK01000091.1 GCA_004557285.1 Bacteroidales bacterium
AAATACTCCTTACTCTCCATTTTCATGATGTTTTGAAATTGGAAGCAAAGGTAATATTCCTGTTTCATCCTACTTTACGTTATATGGGTGGTTTACGGATGACACCAATGTTATTTCTGTTTTATGTTAATAAGCATGATTATTCCTCTTTATTCCCCCTACATATCCCCAATATGGCTTTTGTAGTAGTGGATGGTTTTTTCCATTTCGCACAGCAGCACGGCGGCGGCCTTCAGCTCATGGTGGTAGATCACGGTGAGGGGCTTGCCGCCATGGGTGGCACCATGGGCAAAGAGTTTTTCATACATGTTGAGTTTGTTGGCAATCTCCATGAGGCGGCTCATGTCGGTTGAGGATGACCAACATTCCATTTTGTTCTTGATGGCGGCTATCTTGTCGGCAGGAGTGCCACTGCCGTCGATCACCTTCATGATGTCGTCCACCAGGTCGTCAGCATACTCGGGTTTGCCATCGTGCATGCGGAGGAAGAAGGGGCGGTTGCCTGCCTTCAGCCGCTTCATGAAGAAATTGGCACGCTCACGGGCATCGAGCAGCGTGAACTTGGCAAACTCGATGAGCAATGCCTCGAAATGACGCCGCACCTCGATGGCCAGCAAGCAGTTGTCGGAATGTTGGCCCTGGTTGCCGGTGATGTCGGCAAGCAGTTCCTTGCAGCTCCTGAACGCCTCGTATTCATAGGCCTGCGGACTGCCTGCTTTCACATACAGCGTCAGCGACTGCCATTGTGCGCCCCGTCCTGCCTCCTTGACCATCGTGAGGAAGGTGTTGTTGAAGCCGATGTTGTGGGTGAGCATCACCAACTGATAGGACGAAAACTCACTGAGCAGATATTCCACCACAAAGGTGCGGTTGCAGGCATCGAGACTCGTCACCACATCGTCGATCACTAAGATGTTGTGGCTGTCGTCGCTGCCGTGCAGGGCATACTCACGCTTGATGGTGACCAGCAGCAACAGCAGCACGGCCAGGTTGATTTTGGCCTCGTTGAAATACTTGTGCAGGTCTTCCGAGGCATACAGTCCCGTGACCTCGTCTTTGAGGTATATATACATGTCGTCGGTTGCGATGCCTATCCTGAAACGCTCATAGAAGCGGGTCTCTAACAGGGCGTTCACCTCTTGCACCACCTGTTGCAGACGGTCGATGGCATCGGGGGCCTCATCGTCATCCCAGAATACGTAGTCGGTGGCGGCAGCGATGCGCCGGTAGTTGATGGTGTCGGGCTTGTAGGGCGACACTTCACCGGCACGGAGGTCTTCAGGATTCAGCGATGCCGGGGTGATGATGGCGCAATGCGTGTTGTGGGGTATCTGCTCAAGGAACGACACCCCGTTGAACTTGACGGTGGGCTCCGCACCCATGCGGCCGTTGAGATAGGTGAAGCTTGACAGGAAGCGGCGCAGCTCCGTTTCCCTGTTCACCCCCTTGCGGGCAAACCTGCCGAGCATCCGCCTGTAGTGGAACGCCATGCGCAGTGCGGCGGCTATCGAAGACTTGCCCGAGCCGTTCTCGCCAAAGATGAGCATGTTCCTGCCTTCGGGCTCCAGCACGAAAGGCGAGTCGAAGGCCTTGAAGTTGGCCAGTTCCAGTTGTCTCATACCGTTTCCGCTCCCAAAAAGTCTTCGAGTATCTTTCTCTTTCTCTCGGCCCTCCTGCGCACATCCACCATGCGGTAGGTGGTGTCGATGTTGTTGGCCAGGGTGGCACATTCGGGATCGGCCTCTTCCATTTTCCTCATGTAGTCGTCAAACCCAATGTCCTGCCTCGCCTGTTTTGTAGGCACAAATGCCACGTTGCCGATGCTCTCGTCAAAATAACTCTTGCGCACCCCTTTCATGCCGCCGTCGGTTTCGATATAGCTGGTGCGTTTGCGCTTGACGATGTTCATCAGTTTGTAGTGGAGCAGTCCGCCGCCCATTTCGAGCACCATGGCCAGGTGTGCCAGTTTCGTGTCAGCTTGTGCGTACATCATGTATGGGCTTGGAGAACCCGTGACATGCAGTTCACGGCTGTCGCCGGTGCTCAGTATTTCTGCGATGATGTGGAGGACATTGAATTCGTAGAACATCTGCCCGGTGACGAACATCTCCCGCACAATGCATGAGAGAAACGGTTCCAGCGTGTTGAGGTCGAAGCCGTTTTTCATTGCCCATGCCACAAGTATCGAGCCATGCGTGTTGATGTCGGAATTGCACAGGTCAATCACCTGCATCCATCCTGCCACGCGCGATGTGCCATATTCCATCTCCTTGTACCGATGCAGGATGTCGGCAATTTCCAACAGGCTATTCATGATTTTATCGTAGGTGTAGTGTGAGATCTCGCCGTTGCGCCCATCGAAAAACTCCCTGATGTCGGTGGTATAATGGAGGTCGCCCCGCCGTGCCTTTTCGATGAACATGTAGATGGTGAACAGCGTGTCGATTTCGATGCCAAGGAACTTGCAGTTGTCGCTCACCGTGTCCCACTGTTTCACGAAGGTGTCCTTGTCGGTGGTGGTCACCGCCTTGGAA
The DNA here is from genome assembly GCA_004557285.1 of Bacteroidales bacterium. GTDB lineage: Bacteria > Bacteroidota > Bacteroidia > Bacteroidales > Bacteroidaceae > Prevotella. The sequence goes on from SFEK01000091.1 coordinate 2,535, forward strand.
TAGAGTCGTGCCTTGAGGATGTCGGAGTCGGAGAGTGCCATGCCGCGGTTGTTGATGGTCTCGAAAATCACCAAGGCCTTGTTTTCGGCATCCCTGATGCCAGGGGCGTGCATCTCGATGGGGATGATGAGCACCGAGGTCATCAGGTATTTGGCAAACAGGGCCAGATGCATCCCGTCTTCTTGCTTGAACTCCCTCAGCCGGTAGTAGAAATACAGCGTGGCGGCCTCCATCGTGCAGCCGGTGGCGTTGAGAAAGTCGCCGATGTCCATGCGGCTGTACGCCTTGAAGTTGTCCATCAGTTCGACATACATGCTTTCATAATCCTCAGCCCCCCAACCGTAGATTTTTTTCATCATTTCCATGTCGTTGGCATCGTTCACCAATGAATTGATGCGGAGCCTGCCGCCTTTGCCGTCCCACTCATGCGAGTAGAGCATATCAATGATTGAGGGGATTTCGGGCAGCAGCACCGACAAAGCCTTGAACATCAGCCAGAACGTGGTCAGGCGCTGTTGTCCGTCCACCACACGTGGATATTCGTCTCTTTGGTCGTCGGCCACGGCCAGGATGATGGTGCCCACGAAATAGTCGTTGTCGTTGGGGCGGTTGAAGGCATCGATCAGGTCATCGTAGAGCTGCTTACATTCTGACGCGCTCCAACTGTAAGGCCGCTGGTAGGGTGGTATCACAAACGAGTCATACTCGCTCCACAGGCGCCTCAGGTTCTTCTGTTCTGCATTGAGATGTAGTGCCATGTTGTTCGGTGTTATCGGGTTTGTATTTTGCAAGGGATGAAGGGGTGTCATTGCACCCACCTGAAAAGCAGGAAGCCGCCATCCACAATGGCGATGCTTCCCGCAAGGGGAAAAAGTTCAACACTTGCCGGAGCATGTACCTGCCCTGGCGTCAAGTATCAGCGTCTGTTGACACGCCTGCGCTTCTCAATCTTTCGCCTGTCTGCCTCTGTCAGTTCCATGGCGGCCTCGGCCACCCTCATGAGCGACTGGGTGAGTTGCGCCATGGTCTGTTCCCGCCGTTGGCCTTCAAGCGTTTCGGCAGCCACCTTGTAGAGCTTCACCAACATGTGCTGCACGGTGGCAGGCTGCAGCGTGGGGTTCAGGTTTTCAGGGTCGAGTTTCTTCAGCGTGGTGTAGTCCACGATGCCGTTCTTGTGGAGCGACGACAGGGTATCGCATCCCCAGCATTGCATGATTACCTTTATCTCATGGGCCGCTATCGCCAGCCAACATGGGATGTGAGAGTCGCTTGTCGTCGTCATCTATAGCCCCGTCGGCGACTCTCTATATAGCTGCCTCTTCAGACTAAAAAGATGATAACAAACCTGAAAACTCTCTAAAATCGTTCGATTCCATGGAGTCGAACGATGGTTTGCAAGACTGAGTAATTCCCCCTAAATTTGCATCACGATGGCCGAGTAGCCATGCATGCTATTTGATTTGATTTCATTTAAAAGTTCTTGAATATATGGAAAAAACAATTTATTTCTCTTCGCTCACCGACAAGGAGCCGCAGCTCGTGTCGTGGGAGACGGTGGCGACCGAAATACGCAACGGCAAAATCCAACAGTTGTGCCTGAAATACCGGGCGTTGTATCTTGAACATGAGGCGGCCAAGCTGGCGGGCGACAAAGTGCGCATGAATCAGATTAAGCCGCTACTTTACAAAATCAAGCAGCAATGCCCTGCCATCATGCCGCAGGCCATGGTTGAGGGTGGTCGCACGGCCAGCCACATCAGGGCTTATCTTCCGCTCATGATTGTGGATATCGACCACATCCCCCAAGAGCGCATCGACGCGGTGGAACAAAGGGTGAAAGACGATGAGCACTCGCTGCTGGCCTACCGCACCATATCGGGCCGTGGACTGCGTGTCATCGCTCGCGTGGAGGGCAGCGTGGACAACAACAACTTCAAGGATGCATGGCGGTCGGTCAACGAGTATTACCGCCTGCTCACCTCGCTCGACTACGACCCCCAGTGTGCCAACCCCACACGCCTCAGCGGCCTGTCTTTCGACCCTACGGCGGTGTATCGTCCGTTAGCCAAGCCCATCAAGATGCAGGTTTCTAAAGTCAGGAGACGGCGCAGCAAGGGTCCTGCTTCCACTGCCGCCGATGCGGGCAAGGTGGCCCGCCGCCTGGTTGAGGGCGAGGGGGTGGCCTATGCCGAGGGCTCGCGCAACGACTATGTGTCGAGGTGCATCTACTGGATGAACCGCTTCGGGGTGAAGCACGACGACACGCTGCAATGGGCACTGGCAGAGTTTGAAGACTACGACACGGCCAACCATCATGCCGTGGCAGGCATCGTGAAGAGTGTCTATCACGCCCATGCCGACGAGTTTCACACATGCAGGGCCAAGGCTTATGACACCGAAGGGGCGAAACGCTGCAGGGCCAACCTGCGAGAGGTGGAGGCGTGGCTCAATGCGCGCCACAGGTTCAGGCGCAACATGCTCTCGCACACGCTGGAATTTAGCGACGACGGCAAGGTCTTTGCTCCGCTCGACGACACCGTGGAGAACACGCTCTGGTGCGACATGCAGCGGGCCGGCATCAATGTCGATATGATGACGCTGCGCACCCTGCTGCAGAGCAGCTTCATCCCCGGATACCATCCGCTGAAGGACTATCTCGACCATCTGCCGCCATGGGACGGCCTCGACCACATCGGGCATTTTCTGGGCATGGTGCACTGCAAGGAGACCAGTGCCGAGGAGTTCGACCGTTATGTGCGCCGCTGGTTGGTGGCCATGGTGGCGGCGGCACTGGACGACGGGGTGGTCAACCACCAGATCTTCGTGTTGCTGGGCAAGCAGGGCACCTTCAAGACCTCGTTCATGAACAACATCCTGCCGCCCGAACTGCGCAAGTATTACTGCATCAAGACCAACTCAAATCGCATGACCAAGGACGATGCACTCTCACTCACTGAGAACCTGCTCATCAACATGGAGGAAATCGACTCCATGCAGCGTGCCGAAATCAACCAGCTCAAGGCCATGGCCTCGCAGACGGTGGTGACAGAGCGGCCTGCCTACGCCCGCAACAAGGTGAGACTGCCGCACACTGCCTCGTTTTGTGCCACAGGCAACAACCTGCAGTTTCTCTCTGATGACACGGGCAACCGCCGCTGGTTAGTGTTCGAGGTGGAGCACATCGACAACCCGTGGACGGCCAGCATCCCCTACAGCCAACTGTATGCGCAGGTGAAGCACCTCATCGACACGGGATTCCGCTATTGGTTCGACTATGAGGAGATTGACGAACTGAACCGCCGCAACCGGAAGTTTGAGGCACCCAACCTCGCCCGCGAACTCATCGTGACGAGATATTGTAAGCCCAAGCCCTTGGAGCCGTCGATATATGTCACTTCGAGCGACATCGTGGCACGCTTCGGCAGTGCGGTGCGCCTCAATGCCATCCAAGTGGGCAAGGCCATGCAGGACCTGGGATTTGAACAACATCGTACTCGTGACGGCAGATTCTGGATAGTCAAGGAGCGTCCTGTGACAGATATCGGCAAATTTTTGCCCAATATGGAAGATTTATCTGAAAGCACAGACAATCAGGAAGATAACAGCCAGTCATTACCCTTTTAGCTGTAGATGATGACAGATGTGACAGATGTACTATACATAGTTATACGCGAGTATAGTTTCAAGCTTACTATATAGTAACAGTGAAACTATATAATGGAAAAAAGTTGATAGGAGCTACTGTCATACCTGTCATCTGTCACACATCACTGCAAATGATTACCATTCATCACCATCATCACAACCATTCGTATATGAAAAGAAGAGACCTGGCCCTTGAATATTTCCCCGGCAAGAAACCGGTGGAAGCCGTGCGCAACCTGCGCCGATGGATCAACAACTGCCCCAAGCTCAAGGAAGAGCTGCTGGCCATCAACCCGAATTTCTTCGGGCTGCGTTATCTCACCCTGACGGAGGTGAGACTCATCAAATACTATCTTGGCGATCCGTAGTTGATGGATCGAGTGAAAGCCCTATTCACTCCCCAAGTGAAAGCCCTATTCACTCATCAAGTGAAAGCCCTATTCACTCACCAAGTGGAAGCCCCTTTCACTCACCAAGTGAAAGCCCCTTTCACTCACCGGGTGAACACACTGGATGCCTCACACCACACCACGTTGCACACCACCCATGAGTTAAGAGCCATTAGGAGCCATTACCTTTTGCAGAATCCGTATCTTTGCATTGAAAATAAACCATTAACCCTTTAAACTTTTAACCATTAACCCTCTAAACTTTTAAACTTTAAACTTTTAACCATTAACCCTTTAAATTTTAACCATTATGCCAAAAGCTTACAAAGTAACCAAGCGCACAGTGTTCTTCGACAAGAAGAATCCCAAGACCGTTTACAGCGTGGCTCCCGTGAGCTACGGAGTGTTGACCACTGAAGACGCCGCACAGCAGATTGCCGCAGAATCGTCGGTCACCCCCGGCGACGTGAAGAACGTGCTCGACCGCTACGCCTACTATGTGAAGGAAAACCTGAAGAAGGGCTACAGCATCCAGCTGCTCGGCTTCGGCATCCTCAACCTGCGCTTCATCAAGGCGGGCACCGTGAAGACTGAGGCAGAGGCCACGGCCAAGCTCATCCTCGGACTGGTGCCGGGTTTCAACCCCAGCTACAAGTTCATCAACGGCAAGCGTGTCTATGACCTCATCCCCGACAAAGTGTCGCTCGTGAAATACAGCGGCGGTCCTGCCATCGTTGACGACGAGCAGATGAATGGCGAAACACCTTCGGGCAACAACCCATCGGGTGGCAGTTCGACCGATGACAGCGGCTCTGGCTCCGACGTCACCGACCCAGGCACCGGCGAGGATGAAGGTGGTGGCGGTCTTGGCGCATAGTCTTACCGAACGTGATTCATGCCAACCTCAATGCTCATGAAATTTATATTGTACATTTATCTCAAAACATCAAGTATGAAAGCCAACTGGAAATCCATCGCGCTCTACATCCTGCGCATCATTGAACTCATCATCACTGGTGCGGCAGGTGGAGCCATCACACAGCTCTAATTGATTTGAACGTGAATTGCCGCAGATTATCCGTTAATCAAGGTGATTCACGTTCTATAAACAAAAAACATCAGCCATGACAACAGAACAATATCCCATGACCATTGGCGGCACCCCGGTCGCCACCGAGGAGCACCTCCTCACCCGTGTAGAACGAGGCCTCCACATGCCGGCAGAAGCCGTGCGTTACCTCGTGATCCACTGTACCGCCACCCGCGAAGACCGCAGCTACACCGTGCAGCAACTGCGCAGCGACCACATCTCGCGTGGCTTCATCGACATCGGCTACCACTACTACATCCGCCGCGACGGCACCCTCACACAGCACCGCCGTCATGACGAGGTGGGAGCCCATTGCCGTCCCTTCAACCGCTGCAGCCTCGGCATCTGCTATGAGGGCGGTCTCGATGCCCAAGGCCATCCCAAGGACACACGCACACCAGAGCAGCGCACCACATTGGCCCATCTCCTTGTCAAGCTCAAGCAGCAATTCCCCAACGCCATCATCCAAGGCCACTGCCAGATGCCCGGAGCCACCCCCAAGGCCTGCCCCTGCTTCGATGCACGCAAAGAATACCGCACCCTCTCCCCTCTTTCATAGAGGGGATAAAGGGGGCGTATGGCGCCACAAGAACCATCAACGAAATTCACGGATAATTCACGGCACCTGCGACAGCTTGATGAACTCCACAATATTTTAACAATATGTGAATAATTTTCGTTCTTCAAAACCATCCCCAAGGGGGTATTTATAAATCCAAGAATTCGTGAGGCTCAAAAACTGGCAATATATTGGGGATAAAGTCCTTGACATTACGAGATACAATACAATCACAGTTGGCTTCAAGTGCAGAAAAGAGTTGAACTGCATCCTCAAAATCGTCAGCCTTAGACAATAAGGCCTGCTGGTAGGCATTT
>SFEK01000004.1 GCA_004557285.1 Bacteroidales bacterium
TCTTCTCCTGTCTTTAAAGGTTTAAACATGGCGTGAAAAGGGGGTGACTTAGACTAACAATAGACTAACAATAGACTAACAATAGACTAACAATAGACTAACAATAGTCTAACAGTAGGCCAACTGTCGGTTGTCGGGGCTCTCCCTTTCACGCGACAAAGTTACGACATTGTTGCTTGGCGACCTGCCGTTAGCGTGCTTTAAGGGATGATTTGTAGGTACAGAGTCGTCACGCATAAGATTGTCTGCATGCTGTTGATTTGAGTTAATTGGATAAATGGACAATGCCCACTTTTAATGGTCCTTGATTTTTTTATAATACGGCATGATATTCTGCTTTTTTCGCTGTTTTTTTTAAGCATCAGAATATTTTTTGTTAATTTTGCAACCCAATGGTTTGCCAAGAACACAATATACTTGATACGTACCCTGATATGTTGAACATTATTCACCACGGAAACCTGATGCTACTGTCATCTGCAAGGGCATCGGCTACAACGGGGCAGAAAGTTTCAAGCAAGCCATTGGAAGGGGTTAACGGCGTGGCACCTTCTGAATAGCGAGAAAAATAAAAAAAGTAACAGAATAAGCGTATGAAAATTGGAATTATCGTGGCCATGGACAAAGAACTGGTGCAGCTCAGGGCACTGCTCGACCATGTCACCGTGGAAAGACGAGGAAACAAGGATTTTGTCATCGGAAAGATGGGAAGCTGCGAGGTGGTGTTGCAGCAATGCGGCATAGGCAAGGTCAATTCAGCCATAGGAACTGTGGAAATGATTAACCACTACAAGCCCGACCTGATTGTGTCGAGCGGTGTGGCAGGAGGCGCAGACCCCGGCATGAATGTCACCGATGTGATCGTCGGCACCGAATATGTGTATCATGATGCCTATTGCGGCGAGGAGTGCCAGTATGGCCAGCTGATGGGCATGCCGCCATCATTCTTCGCTCCCAAGTCACTGGTGCAGAAGGCCGTCGGCATCACCGGCTGCTCCATACATGCCGGTCAGATAGTCAGCGGCGAATGGTTTGTCGATTCCAAGGAGAAGATGCAGTCGATACTCCGGCATTTCCCTCATGCCAAGGCAGTCGATATGGAAAGCTGTTCCATTGCACAGACCTGCCACATCTATGGGGTGCCCTTCATCAGCTTCCGCATCATCAGCGACATCCCGCTCAAGGATGAGAAAGCCTCGCAGTATTTCGACTTCTGGGCACGTTTGGCCGAAGGCTCGTTCAATGTCACCCACAAGTTCCTGGCCCTGCTGGGCGACTACGTTCAGCAGCATGAGGAGATATGTAGTCAATAAAAAGATAAATTTCAAGAAGATGGAAAAGATACCCAGTTTCACCATTAACCACGACATGTTGTTGCGTGGCATTTATGTGTCGAGAAAAGACATGGTGGGCGGAGAAACCGTCACCACATTCGACATCCGTATGAAAGAGCCCAACCGCGAGCCTGCCTTGCATGTGGGAGCCTTGCACACCATAGAGCATCTGGCTGCCACCTACCTGCGTAACGATGCCCAGTGGCGCGACCGCATCATCTATTGGGGTCCTATGGGATGTCTTACGGGCAACTATCTGCTCATGCGAGGCGACCTCACGCCCCGCGACATCCTTCCGCTGATGCAGCACACCTTCCGCTTTATCGCAGATTACAATGGCGATGTGCCGGGAGCAGCCTCCAAAGACTGCGGCAACTATCTGCTGCACGATTTGCCCATGGCCCGCTATGAGGCGAGAAAATTCCTTGTCGAGGTGTTGCAGCAGATGACAGAAGACAACATGTGCTATCCGGGGTGACCCCACAAGGATAGTCAAATCCGTTAACAAGGCACGGCCGTATGACATGATTTCATATAGCCGTGCTTTGGGGTATGCTCAGCAAAAAAGGTGTTGGGCATCAAGATAGTGATCGGCATAACAAACCAACCGTTAGCAAATTAAATGGCCATGGCACAGGAAATTGAAAGAAAATTCATGGTGAAGAGCGACGCCTTCAAGGCAGAGGCTTTCAAGCAGACACGCATCACACAGGGCTATCTATGTTCTGCGCCCGAACGTACGGTGCGCGTGCGCGTAAAGGGAGACAAGGGGTTTATCACGGTGAAAGGCATCGGCAACGCAACGGGTGCCAGCCGTTTTGAATGGGAGAAGGAAATCTCTGTGGACGAAGTGCGCGACTTGCTGCCCCTGTGCGAGCCCGGCATCATCGACAAGACACGTTTTCTGGTCAAGAATGGAGAATTCACCTTCGAGATAGATGAGTTTTATGGAGACAACGAGGGGCTGACGATGGCCGAGATTGAACTGCCCGACGAGCAGGCTGCGTTTGAGCGCCCCGAATGGTTGGGCGATGAGGTGACAGGCGATAAGCGCTATTACAACTCCATGCTCATGAAGAATCCTTATAAAAACTGGAAATGACCGACGAAACCCACAGAAAATCACAGACATTCGACCTGCTCGATATGGGTAACTACCGTATCGAGAAACTGCCGAAAAAGCAGAAGTCGAGGGTGGAAAGACTATTGCAGCGCATAGGTATTCCGATAGCGGTGTTGGCGTTCATCCTGATATACTGGGTGGCAGACATTCCGTTTATCAACCAGCTGAGCACTGAGGCGCAAACAACCACACTCACTTCATCGGCCATGGACCGGTATGGGCAAATCAAGGATGCCATCTTCATTGCTGCCATCATCCTGTGGATTACGGAGGCCATCCCCAACTATCTCACCTCGTTGCTGGTCATCCTGACCATTGTCCTCACCGGTGTCACTTCCGACAAGACGGCGTATGCCCAGCTGGGCCATCCGGTGATGTGGCTCAACATCCTGTCGTTCATCTTGGCCAGTATGCTGGTCAAGACCCAGGTGACCAAGCGTTTTGCCCTGTGGTTTGTGCTGAAGTTTGGCAAGAATGTGTGTTTTTCTGACAACTGTATAACCTTTATCGAAACATCATGATAGAAATCCATCCCAAGATACACGACCGTTATACCATAGAATTCAAAGTGGGCTACATCGCCAAGAGCGATGGCGCCCACAATGAATTTCACATGAACACCTGGATATACATCCCCGAGGTGCTCGACATCAACCGACACACCTACCCCAAGGACAATTTCTATCGTGACACACGCTCCTATCTGCGCCTGATTACCCCGCAATATCTGTTGGGCGAACTGACCTCAGAGGCAGTGTTGCCCTATGGCCAGTTGTGCAGGGCCTTTGAACAGATGGACGCACAGGCTGCATACAACGGTAAAGTGTCGGCCGACGAGGCTTTGAAGCAGCTGGAGGTGGCAGTGAAGATGTATGCCTCTATCGTGAAGAGTAGCATTCGCGATGCTTGCACAGATATAGAACGGATGGCCGACGAGCGGCAGATGACCGCCATGGCACACCGCTTTGCGCAAGACATCAGCACTGTGCTCCTTCTGTATCGAAAGCTTCGTGGCACCGTGGCCGGCAAGGAAACCGGGTGGATGAAGTTTTATGACTATGGCGACGAGTTCATCTCCAACGTGGTGGAACAGCATGCGTTCCGCCTGATGGAATACCTGCGCAAGCGACACCATGAGGTGCTTGAGGCGGTGGCACCGGTATTGGGGCAATTGCTCGACAAGGAAGAGGCCTACCGCAAGCAAAGGGGGTACCTGTGTGTGGAGGCCAACAGCCGCGACAACAACCGCGCCTTTGTATATCATGCGGGACAGCTGAAGAAATACATCGAGAGCAATCTGTATCTGCCTACCCACAAGCGCAGGAATACCGTCTTCCTGGAACAGGTGTGCTTCAGCATTGCGGCTGGCGTGTCGATGGTTTTCGCCACAGTGGTGTCTTTTGCTTTCCAGCAGACCTATGGCAATTTTACCCTGCCGTTTTTTATCGCACTGGTCATCAGCTATATGTTCAAAGACCGCATCAAGGATCTTATCCGCAACTATTTTGCCAACCGTATAGGAGGCCGTTTCTATGACTTCCTCATCACCATATTGGTCAATAACCGAAAGATTGGCTGGTGCAAGGAGGGTTTCGACTTCGTGTCGCCTGAGAAGATTTCAAAAAGAGTGAACGAGATAAGGGCGCGCAAATCTCCATTGGTCATCAACAGAGGGGTGGGCGAACAGGTGATACAATACCGGAAGTATGTGCATCTGAAACAGAAAGAACTGAAACGACTGTCCAAATATCCGCTGCCCGGCATCAACGACATCGTGAGATACAATCTCAAGGAATTCATGCGCAAGATGGACAATGCACAGATTCCCATCTACGCCTGTCAGGGCTATGCGCGCTACCAGCAAACCAACGGCGACAAGGTGTATTATCTCAATTTCGTCATCCAGTGCAAATACGACAACCAGAGCGAATACAAACGTTATAAAGTGTGCCTGAACAGAAAGGGCATCAAGGAGATTGTGGAACAATGAACAAGGTGAAGGTCATGCTATGCGGTGTGTGCGTGATGCTGACATGCCTCTCGTGCACCAATACCAATACGGTGAACGTGCTCATCTCCAACCGGGGTGACGGCGACTGCAGGGACAAATATATAGAGGTGCCTGTGGAGAAAATCCATGCACGCTTGCAGACAACGCCGGCAGACACGCTTATCGTGATGAACGAGAGAAACATGCCTATACATTATGGGTACAGTAAAGACAGCAGTAGGATTGTATTCCGTGTTCCCCTCATACGCAAAAAGTCACAGAAAACCTATTCTGTCAACAGAAAGGACATGAGCCTGAGCGACAACCTTTTCAGGTTCCGCAGCGAGAATATCTACATCGATGTGAAGTGAAGGAGCTTCTTTCTCCACGGATTTTTGCCCATCGGAGCATGATGGACAGCCAAAACCAACAGTTTTTGTTGCTTATTCTTCCATAGATGAAAAAAAATATGTAAGTTTGCAGTCAAATTACATTTTTTGAACTAACATCACAGGACAATGAAAACATTCAAGCAATGGCTGCCCGATGTGCTGGCCATTATCTTTTTTGCAGTCATATCGTTTGCCTATTTCTTTCCTGCCGACATTGAAGGCCGGATTTTGTTCCGCGACGATGCGGCGGCAAGCAAAGGACTGGGGCGTGAAATTGCCGAACACAAGGTGGCCAACGGCGAAACCACACGATGGATGAACTCCGTGTTCAGCGGTATGCCCACCTATCAGACTTCGCCCGAATATGGCAGTGTGAAGAGTCTTGATGCCGTGGTCAAGGCCTACCACCTCTTTCTGCCTGAAAATGTGTGGTACTTGTTTGCCTATCTGCTCGGCTTCTACATCCTGCTGCGCGCATTCGATTTCCGTCAGCATCTGGCTGCATTGGGGGCTGTGTTGTGGGCGTTCTCCAGCTATTTTCTCATCATCATTGCCGCCGGACACATCTGGAAAGTGATGGCTTTGGCTTATCTGCCGCCGATGATAGGCGGCGTGGTGCTGGCCTATAGGGGAAAATACTTGGCCGGACTGGCTGTCACGGCCATATTCTCAGCCTTTGAGGTGTATGCCAACCATGTGCAGATGACCTACTATTTCCTCTTCCTTATCGCCTTCATGATTGTGGCCTACTTCATCGACGCGCTGCGCAACAGGAAGTTGGCGCATTTTGCCAAAGCCACTGCGGTGTGTGCCGTGGGCGCATTGATAGGTATCTGCATGAACATCAGCAACCTGTATCACACCTGGGAATACCAGAAAGAGTCGATGCGTGGAAAAAGCGAATTGGTGAAGAAAAACACGGCCAACCAGACGGGCAGCGGACTCGACCGCGACTATATCACGCAGTGGAGCTACGGCATCGGCGAGACATGGACGCTGCTCGTGCCCAATGCCAAGGGTGGGGCTTCTGCACCGCTGACACGCAGCGAGACGGCCATGAAGCATGCCGACAACACTTTCCTCGAGATTTACCAGCAGTTGGGGCAGTATTGGGGCGAACAGCCTGGCACCAGCGGTCCGGTGTATGTGGGAGCGTTTGTGCTCATGCTCTTCGTGTTTGGATTGTTTGTCGTGAAGGGGCCTGTGAAGTGGGCCTTGCTTGCTGCCACCATCCTCTCGATCATGCTCTCATGGGGCAAGAACTTCATGCCGCTGACCGACTTCTTTATCGACTATGTGCCCATGTATGCCAAATTCCGCACGGTGGCATCGATTCTCGTGGTGGCAGAATTTACCATTCCGCTGCTCGCCATGCTGGCACTGAAGCGCATCGTGGATGAGCCCGATTTGCTCTCCTCAAAGATGAAATACCTGATAGTCAGCTTTGTGCTCACCGCAGGTGTCGCAGCGGCTTTTGCCATGATGCCCGGCTTGTTCTTTGACAGTTTTGTCTCTTCGGGAGAGCTGGCGGCCTTGCAGTCGTTGCCTCAGGAATATGTGGCGCCCATCGTGCAAAATCTCACGGAGATGCGCAAGGCGGTGTTCACTGCCGACTGCTGGCGCAGCTGTTTCATCATTGTGCTCGGCACATTGCTGCTGCTGCTTTTCAAGGCCGGCAAGCTGCGTGCCAGTTATATGGTAGGAGCTCTGGTTGTGCTCTGTCTGGTGGATATGTGGCAGGTAGATAAACGCTATCTCAACGACGGCATGTTCGTGCACAGAAGTGTGCGTGAGACCCCGATGCAGATGACGGAAACCGACAAGGAAATCTGTGCCGACAAGACCGACAAGGGCAACTTCCGTGTGCTCAATTTTGCCAGCGACACGTTCAACGAAAACGAAACCTCATATTTCCATAACAGCATCGGCGGCTATCATGCGGCCAAACTGCGCAGATACAACGAATTGATAACAGCCTACATACGGCCCGAAATGCAGAAGGCCATGAATGCCGTGGTCGAGGCACAGGGCAACATGGCACAGGTGGACGGCAAGACATTGTTCCCCGTGCTCAACATGCTCAATGCCCGCTACTTTATCCTGCCGCTGCAGGAGGGCAGAACACTGCCTCTGCTCAACCCCTATGCCCAGGGCACGGCTTGGTTTGTTGATAAACTGACTTTTGTCAACAACGCCAATGAAGAACTGGATGCCCTCGGCAAGATGGACCTTGGCCACGAGGCCGTTGCCGACAAGCAGTTTGAGGCGCAGCTCCAGGGTGCCGTGAAGGCAGATACCACGGCCGTGGTGACCATGCAGACCTACAAGTCCAACCTGCTGAGCTATGAGGTGACATCGGCCAATGGTGGTGTATTAGTGTTCTCTGAAATCTATTACCCCGGCTGGACGGCCGAGGTGGATGGACAACCCGTGGAATTGGGACGGGTCAACTATGTGTTGCGCGCGCTGCGTGTTGCGCCAGGCAAACACAATGTCACTTTGACATTCAAGCCGAAGTCGGTGGCCACCACCGAAACCATAGCCTATTCGGCATACGCCCTGCTGCTGCTTGTCATCGCCTGGGCGGCATGGACAAGGAGACGCAACGTGGGAATATCCAAGAAAACGAAAAATATGTAATCGCTGACGACAATGAAGAAACTCTTATCATTGCCACCCAATCTGGTGGACTGTTTTCATCAAGTGACAGGACTTGATGAGCGTGAATGGTTTTGCACCAACGACCCCGTAGGAAAGAAACTGGGTTCAGGTGGCGGGTCTGCCTGGCTACTGGATGCCTGTTATCAGGCGTGGGGCAACGGCATGGGCTTTGAAGAATGGCTTGCCAAAGACAAGAAATTGCTGCTCCATGCCGGAGGGCAGAGCAGACGGCTGCCCGCCTATGCTCCTTCGGGCAAGGTGCTCACACCCGTGCCCGTTTTCCGATGGGAGCGTGGGCAGAAGCTTTCGCAGGATTTGCTGTCTTTGCAGGTGCCCCTCTACCAGCGTATCATGGACAGTGCACCAGACAACCTGCATACCATGATCGTGAGTGGCGATGTGTATATCCGCTGCACCCAACCGCTGCAGGCCATCCCCGATGCCGACGTGGTGTGCTACGGCCTGTGGCTTGGTCCTGAAATAGCCAAGGACCATGGGGTCTTCGTGTCGAAAAGGGAAACACCCTCGGTGCTGCATTGCATGATGCAGAAGCCCTCGGTGGAAACCCTCGGACGACTGATGAAAGACAATTTCTATTTGACAGATATTGGTATATGGCTGCTCAGCGACAAGGCGGTGAAACTGCTGATGAAAAGGGCCGGGCACGGCGGAGCGTTGCGCAACTACGACCTCTACAGCGAGTTTGGCTGTGCATTAGGGGCAGAACCGACGGTGGCCGATGATGAACTGAACCGACTCAAGGTGGCTGTACTGCCGCTCACGGGAGGTGAGTTCTATCACTTCGGCACGACACACGAACTGCTCTCTTCGACAATGGCCATACAGAATCTGGTCAACGACCAGCGCGAAATCATGCACCACTCGCTGAAACCACATCCCTCCATGTTTGTGCAGAATGCCGACACCAAGGTGCACATCACTGCCGACAACAGCAACCTGTGGATTGAAAACAGCTGCGTGCCTGCCACATGGACGCTGGCGCATGAGAATGTCATCACGGGCGTGCCGCAGAATACGTGGAACATCGACTTGCTGCCGGGGCAGTGTGTCGATATGGTGCCCGTGGGCGAAAAGGCATTCGTGGTGCGTCCTTACGGATTTGACGACAAGTTTCGTGGCGACCTGCACGACAGCAAAGTGTCTTTCCTCGGAAAACCTTTTGCCCAATGGGCAGAAGAACGTGGCATCAACGTGGATGACATTGCCGGAAACACCGACTTGCAGGCAGCAGCCATCTTCCCCCTCTGCGAGAGTCTCGACGAGGCCGGCAAGGTGCTGCAATGGATGCTCACGATGCCCGAACTGCAAGAGGGTAAGGACATCTGGACAAGGGTGCGCCGCATGAGTGCCGACGAAATCAGCAACGAGGCCAACCTGCTCAGGCTCGACCGACAGCGACGACAGCTGAGGGCGGGCAACTGGACGGCACTGGCCAAGAACCATGAGCACAGCGTGTTTTACCAGGTTGACCTGGAAGACGCTGCCCGAGAGTTTTCCGCCTACGGCATTGCTGAGCCACAGCCTTTGCCCGACAATGTGCCTCTGCTGAAACGCATACACGACAGCATGTTTCGCTCTGAACTGGCACGCAACAACAGTCGGCCTTACCAGCAGAGCGAGGAAAAGGCCTTTGCCCTGCTCAGGGAAGGACTGATGCAGCAGGCGTTGACCGACAGGCAGCGGCCACAACTCTCAGTATATAGCGACCAGATCGTGTGGGGAAGAAGTCCGGTGCGCATCGACATCGCCGGTGGATGGACCGACACACCTCCCTATTGCCTGATGGAAGGAGGAAGGGTGGTGAACCTGGCCATTGAGCTCAACGGCCAACCGCCGTTGCAGACTTACGTGAAGCCGTGCAAACAGCCGCACATCGTGTTGAGAAGCATCGACCTTGGTGCCATGGAGTGTATTGACAGTTATGAACAACTGGCCGACTTCAACCATGTAGGCAGTCCGTTTTCTATCCCCAAGGCTGCCCTCGCATTGGCGGGTTTCCTGCCTGATTACAGCACGGAGCGTTTCAATACGCTCAAGCAACAGTTGGAGGCCTTTGGATGTGGTGTAGAACTGACACTGCTCTCTGCCATACCGGCAGGTAGCGGACTGGGTACCAGCAGTATGCTTGCCGCCACGGTGCTCGGTGCGCTGAGCGATTTTTGCGGACTGGCCTGGGACAAGAACGAGATAGGGCGGCGCACGTTGGTGCTGGAACAGCTGCTCACCACCGGAGGCGGTTGGCAAGACCAGTTTGGCGGTACGCTGCAAGGGGTGAAACTGCTGCAGACGGGTAGGGGATTTGTACAGGAGCCTGTGGTGAGATGGTTGCCGGGCGATTTGTTCACGCTACCTGAATATGCCCCCTGCCACCTATTATATTATACAGGCATCACTCGTACGGCCAAAAATATTCTGGCTGAAATCGTGCGAAGGATGTTTCTCAACCAAAATGAAGAACTGGCACAACTGCGCATGATGAGTCAGCACGCCCTTGACATGTATGACACCATACAACGGGGAGACTTTGACAGAATGGGACTGCTGGTGCGGAAAACCTGGCAGCAGAACCGCAACATCGACAGTGGTACCAACCCCGAAAGCGTGGAGCGCATCACACGACTCATTGATGACCTCTGCCTGGGCTATAAACTGGCAGGGGCAGGAGGCGGTGGCTATCTCTACATGGTGGCCAAAGACCAGCAGGCGGCGGCTCGCATCAAACAGTTGCTCAATGAAAACCAGCCCAACGCCAATGCCCGATTTGTGGATATGACGCTCAGCACCAAGGGATTGCAGGTGAGCAGAAGCTAAAAGGGAAAGCCATGCAGTTCAGAACACCTGTACACATCGACAAGCCTCATTTCGAGATTGCCCCATGCGAGCCAATATTGTTGGTGGGCTCTTGCTTTGCCGACAATATGGGCCGACGGTTCAGGGAGGAGGGGTTTCCCGTGGAGGTCAATCCCTACGGCGTGATGTATAACCCCATCAGCATTCTGCATACCGTGCAGCGCACCACCATGGCACCGCACACTGCCATGCTGACCCTGGGCACCAACCATGTGTATGTGCTCAACGAAACAGGAGAAGTGGTGGACAACTGTGCCAAACGGCCGCAACGACTGTTTACCGAACGTGAACTCTCTATTGATGAATGTGCCGACGCCTTGTCGGCTACCATCGAACTGCTTGCGGCTCGGCAGCCTGAGGTGAATGTCGTGCTGACGGTCAGTCCTATACGCTATGCCAAATATGGCTTTCACGGCAGCGCCCTCTCCAAAGCCACCCTGCTGCTGGCCGCCGACCGCATGGTACAGGCCTACCCCGGCAGGGTGAACTATTTTCCTGCCTACGAGGTGCTGAACGATGAGTTGCGCGACTATCGCTTCTATGCGCCCGACATGCTCCACCCTTCGCCACAGGCGGTTGACTATCTGTGGCAACGGTTTGTGGAAGTCTATTTCTCTACCGCCGCCAAACGTTGTCTCGAAGAGTGGAAACCGCTGAAAGAAGCACTCGCACATCAGCCTTTCCATCCCGAATCAGAGGCTTACAAGGAGTTTCTGCATAAAACAATGTTAAAAATACAGGCTTTTTCAGAAAAATATCCGAACTTTGCACTTCCAATGAACAAATAGCCCTTGCAAGGGCCGGTGAACATGACATATTGATTTTTCTTATGGCTTATTCAATTGAGAAAGTAACAACGCTGACCGGTGCCCGACGTTATGGCACGGCAGAAGCCAACATCGGCTGGATACTTACCGACAGCCGCAGTCTGAGTTTCCCCGAGGAAACGCTCTTCTTCGCCATTCCTTCTTCACGAAATGACGGTCATCGCTATATCGCTGACCTTTATCAGCGTGGCGTGTATAATTTTGTTGTCGAACAACTGCCTGAAGGCTGGCAGGTGGCTTACCCCAATGCCAACTTCCTGAAGGTGCCGCACACGATCAAGGCCCTGCAACGACTGGCTGAACGGCATCGCGACGAATACGACATTCCTGTCGTGGGCATCACTGGAAGCAACGGCAAGACCATCGTCAAGGAATGGCTCTACCAACTGCTCTCGCCCACCATGGTGGTGACACGCAGTCCGCGCAGCTACAATTCGCAGATTGGTGTGCCGCTGTCGGTGTGGCTGCTGTCTGAACAGACACAGGTGGCTCTTTTTGAGGCAGGCATCAGTCAGCCGGGCGAAATGAATGCCCTGCAAACCATCATCCAACCCACAGTGGGCGTGCTCACCAATATCGGTGCCGCACACCAGGAGAACTTCACGACCTTGGAGGAAAAATGCCAGGAGAAACTACGGCTGTTTCATGATGCCCAGGTGGTGGTCTATCCTTACGACGACGAGACGGCCAGAAAATGTATGGCCTCGTGCAAGGAGTGTGGTGAACTGCTGGCTTGGTCGGCCAAGGAAAAACAGGTGCCCATGTATGTGGAACGTGTGGAGAAAACCGACATCCATACCACGGTGCACTATGTCTTCAAGGGCACCAAGGGGCAATATACATTGCCGTTTATCGACGAGGCTTCGGTCGAAAACTCCATCACCTGTGCCACCGTGGCACTGCAGCTCGGCATCGGGGTGCAGGCACTGGCTGAACGTATGGCTTTGCTGGAGCCGGTGGCGATGCGACTGGAAGTGAAAGTGGGAAAACATGGTTGCACCCTGATCAACGACTCTTATAACTCTGATGTCAATTCGTTGGACATTGCACTGGATTTCATGAACCGACGCCCCGACCACGAGGGGCGCAGGCGCACGCTGATATTGAGTGATATTTACCAGAGTGGCAAGACGGCTGACACGCTTTACCGTGAGGTGTCTGACATGGCCGTGAGCCGTGGGGTGGAGAAATTCATCGGTGTGGGCAGCGACATATGTGCCCATCAACAATGCATCGCCGTGGAGGAAAAGTATTTTTTCAATACTTGCGACGAACTGATTGCCAGCGAGCTTTTCCGACAGCTGCACGATGAGGTCATCCTACTGAAAGGGGCACGGATGTTCAATTTCGACCGCTTGACCGAAATGCTCGAACAAAAGGTGCACGAAACCATACTCGAAGTGAACCTCAATGCCGTGGTGGCCAACCTCAACCATTTTCGTGCCTATCTGAAGCCCACTACAAAACTGGTGTGCATGGTCAAGGCCGATGCCTATGGTGCGGGAGCCGTCGAAGTGGCCAAGACCTTGCAGGACCATCGTGTGGATTATCTTGCCGTGGCCGTGGCCGACGAGGGCGTGACGCTCCGCAAGAACGGCATCACTGCCAACATCATGGTGATGAACCCCGAGATGACGGCGTTCAAGACCATCTTCGACTATAAACTGGAACCTGAGTTGTATAGCTTCCGTCTGCTCGATGCCTTGGTCAAGGCGGCACAGAAAGAGGGCATCACCAACTATCCCGTACACATCAAGCTCGACACGGGAATGCACCGCTTGGGATTCAGTCCGACAACCGACATGGACGAACTCATACGCCGACTGAAACGGCAGAATGCCATCATCCCGCGCTCGGTGTTCTCGCATTTCGTAGGCTCCGACAGCGACGACTTCGACCGCTTCTCCGCCCAACAGTACCGTCTCTTCCTGCAGGGCAGCGACCAGTTGCAGGCGGCTTTCAGTCACAAAATCCTGCGCCATATCGACAACTCGGCAGGCATTGAGCATTTTCCCGAACGGCAGCACGACATGTGCCGCCTGGGATTGGGACTTTATGGCATTGACAGCCGCGACAACTCTATCCTCAACGTGGTAAGCACCCTGAAATCCACCATCCTGCAAATTCACCATGTGCCCAAAGACGAGACGGTGGGCTACAGCCGCAAGGGCATCCTTACACGCGACAGCGTGATAGGAGCCATACCCATCGGTTATGCCGACGGACTGAACCGCCGACTGGGGCGAGGCCACTGCTATTGCATCGTCAACGGCAAGAAAGCTCCGTATGTGGGAAACATCTGCATGGATGTGGCGATGATCGACCTCACGGACATCGACTGCAAGGAGGGCGACACCGTGGAAATCTTTGGCGAACAACTGCCCGTCACCGTGCTTTCAGACGTGATGGACACCATACCCTATGAGGTGCTTACGAGCATCAGCAATCGCGTAAAACGGGTGTACTTTCAAGACTGACGGCAATAAAAGGTGATAAATTGTTAATTATTAGGGCTTAATATTTTGTTTTAAGGAAAAATAATGTATCTTTGCATATCGTATGGTATGATGCAGCATCTTACCATACGCTGCAAAGATACTTGTTCAAGGGGCAAAGAAACTTTGCTTAGACTAAATACTATAAACAAATATACTAAAAATGAGTCCTTTAAACGTAACAAAGATGACCAACTATCGTTGGGTCATTTGCGCCATGTTGTTTTTCGCAACAACAGTGAATTACATGGACCGTCAGGTTCTTTCGTTGACTTGGAAAGATTTCATCGCTCCGGAATTCCACTGGACCGACAGCGACTATGGAACCATTACCGGTCTGTTTTCAATCTTCTATGCTTTGGCTTGTCTTTTTGCCGGAAAGTTCATCGACTGGCTGGGCACAAAGCGGGGTTATCTCTGGGCCATCTTTATCTGGTCGACAGGTGCCTGCCTACATGCCATCTGTGGTTGGGTGACCATGCACCTGGAGGGTGTGGCTTCGATCGAGGCCCTGCGTGCCGTTGAGGCAGGTTCCAACCTGGCATTGGCCATCGCTTCCACCAGCGTGTGGCTGTTCCTGGCCTGTCGTCTGATTCTTGCCGTGGGCGAAGCGGGCAACTTCCCTGCTGCCATCAAGGTGACTGCAGAATATTTCCCCAAGAAAGACCGTGCCTTTGCCACCAGTATCTTCAATGCCGGCGCCTCTGTAGGTGCTTTGGCTGCTCCTGCATCCATCCCATTGCTCGCCCGTGCATGGGGCTGGGAAATGGCGTTTGTCATCATCGGTGCCTTGGGCTATGTGTGGATGGGCCTTTGGGTGTTCCTCTATGACAAACCCAACAAGAGCAAGTATGTGAACAAGGCCGAGCTGACCTACATCGAGCAGGATGATGAGGCTGACGCTGCTGTCAAGTCTTCTTCTTCTGACGATGAAAAGGCCATCAGTTTTGGCAAGTGCTTCACCTATCGTCAGACCTGGTCGTTCATCGTGGGCAAGTTCATGACCGACGGCGTTTGGTGGTTCTTCCTGTTCTGGGCTCCTGCCTATTTCTCCGACCAATATGGTTATAAGTCTGATACCACTATGGGTATCATGTTGATATTCACGCTGTATGCCATCTGTACCATTCTTTCCATCTTCGGTGGATATCTTCCCACCTATTTTGTTGACAAGAAAGGTATGAATCCATACGCCGGCCGTATGTTGGCCATGCTCATTTTTGCCTGCTTCCCCATCTTGGCACTTGTTGCCCAGCCTTTGGGACAGTACAGCGCATGGTGGCCATGCATCATCATCGGTCTTGTAGGTGCCGGACACCAGGCATGGTCGGCCAACCTCTTCTCTACCATCGGCGACATGTTCCCCAAGAGTACCATCGCCTCTATCACCGGTATCGGTGCCATGGCAGGTGGCGTGGGTTCGTTCCTCATCAACAAGGGTTCTGGTGTGCTTTTCACTTATGCCGAAGGACAGGGTGCAGCCTTCACCTTCATGGGCTTCGAGGGCAAGCCTGCCGGCTATATGATTATCTTCTGCATCTGTGCCGTGGCTTACCTCATCGGATGGAGCATCATGAAGGCGCTCGTTCCCAAGTACAAGCCCATCGTGGTAGAATAATACAGAGCAAGGTTTTTACTGTACAAATACACATCAACCCTCCCCGCTGTGGGAGGGTTTTTTCGTGCGGTTTTTTCATCTTTCCTTTGCCATTTCTCTCATTTGCACTACCTTTGCAACTGTTTTGCACGAAGCAAGACAATTTGATATTTATTATTTATGTACAAAACAGTGTTTAACAAGCGTGAGCGTTTCGTCTTCACCCATTTCGGGAGAAAGGGATACTCGCTCTTCTCATGTCTCGGCAGAGAGGTGCTTATCGGCACACTCAGCGTGGCCACTTTGACCTACGCCAAGGCCGACGGCATCAGCACCGACCTCGACAAGGTGGATAGCGTGGCTGTTGCCAATGAGAAGGATGTATTGCTCGACGAAGTGGATGTTACGGCATCACGTGCACCGCTGGCTGGTGGCCAGGCGGCGAGAATTGTTCAGGTGCTGGATCGTGCGGCCATTGCCGCTGCGCCAGCGCAAAGTGTCAACGACTTGCTCAAATACATTGCGGGCGTAGATGTCAGACAACGACTCCCCATGGGAGCACAGACCGATGTCAGCGTCAGAGGTGGTACAAGTGAGCACATCGTCATCCTGCTCAATGGTATCAATATCTGCGATCCGCAGTCGGGGCATAATGCCTTTGATTTGCCTGTAGATTTGAGCGAGATTGAGCGCATCGAAATCCTTGGCGGTCCTGCGGGCCGTGTTTATGGCGTATCGTCGCTTGTCGGTGCCATAAACATCATTACCCAACCTTCCAAACATTCTGGTGGCGAACTCCGTGCTGAGGGCGGCTCCTTCGGCTATGCTTCGGCAGGCGGACATCTTTCGCTGGCTTCAAAAGCGCATTGGAGCAATCAGGTGAGCGGCAGCTATTCGCGCAGCGACGGCTGGTTGCGCAGCAAGGCTGGCCATCTCAATACCGACTACGAGGGGGGCAAGGCTTTCTACCAGGGGCGTTACGACGATGAACATCTGTGGGTGGGTTGGCATGCCGGTTTCACCTCAAAAGGGTGGGGCAGCAACACGTCCTACAGTCCTAAGTCTGACGAACAGTATGAACACACCGAAAAATATTTCACTGCCCTACAGGCACAGACCAAACAGGGTAGTTTCCGATTCCGCCCGGCCATCTATTGGAACCGCAACATCGACCGCTATGAGTTCTTCCGTGGCAACAGCAGCAAGTCGAAGTTCAACTACAACCGCACCGATGTATTCGGACTCAGTCTCACGGGATGGTTCGACTGGCTATTGGGCCGCACCGCTTTCTGTGCTGATGTGCGCAACGAAGATCTGGTGAGCGGCAATCTTGGCGAACCGCTCGACCAACCTATACACATTCATGGCACCGACCGCGACTACACGTTGGGGCTCAACCGCAGCAACTTGAGTTTCAGTCTTGAACACAACGTGCTGCTCGACGACTTTACCCTGTCGGCCGGTTTCACGGCCGTGAAGAACACATGGAACGAGATGCCTTTCAAACTTTATCCGGGTGTGGATGCCAGTTATCGCATCAACCGCAGTTGGAAGGTGTTTGCCTCGTATAACATGTCGCTGCGTATGCCTTCGTTCACCGAACTGTATTATACCAAAGACGGCCACCAGGCCGACAAGTTTCTCAAACCTGAGGAAATGTCGGCTGTCGAGGGTGGCGTCAAATATCAGGGGCAAGGCATCAGCGGTACGCTCTCCGTGTATTATCATCATGGCACGAACATGATCGACTGGATCATGGACACCTCGCTGGGCGAGGAAGCCGTGTGGACATCCGTCAACCACACCAAAATCAATTCCACTGGCGTGGAAGCCGCCCTGCAGGCCGACCTCTATCGCCTGCTGCCCATGCAGCGCGTGCTCCGCTCGCTCCATGTGGCCTACAGCTACATCGACCAGGATCAAGACCGCGAACCGGGCATCCAGTCGCTCTATGCCCTGGAATACCTGCGCCATAAGTTGGTCGCTGGACTTGGCGTAAACATCCTGCCTTGTCTGCAGCTTGATGTCAACTACCGTTACCAATACCGCATGGGGTCATACACGGATGTTGAGGGTGCTCATTGTAATTACAAGCCCTACTCATTGGTTGATGCCCGCCTTACTTGGGATAGGTCCAAGTATAGTGTGTATGTAGAGGCCAACAACATCTTCGATGCCGACTATGTGGATTATGGCAATGTACCACAACCCGGTGCATGGATCATGGCTGGAGCCAAATGGAAGTTTGACTTCTGATCATCACCTCTCCCCCTCTCTACTGCAGAGGGGGAGAATACAAAAAAATACAATTTGAAATTTGTATAAATAGAGGTGCGCTTTTGACTGTTCTTGAAGCAATGGATAGAAAAGTGTTGTAACTCAGAACTTTCCTTTCTCTTTGTTGTGGGATGATGTCAACATGATGCGGTCAAATGATTTTGTTAACTTCCAAGTTTGCAGTATCTTGCATATATACAAACTTAATATTTTGTTATGAGCGTCGCATCTTGAGCTAAAGTTCATTTTTATTAGCAGTTACCCTCATTTCCCATTTGTATTAAAGTAAGGTGGTTTGTTTATACCGATTTTTTTTCCGAAATTTGCATCGCATTTCAGCAGTTTGAAATATAAACTACTACCGAATAATGATGAACAGCAACCCTAATGACCTCTGGGACAAATGTCTTTTGTTGATCAAGGACAATGTTTCAGAACAGCAGTTTACCACTTGGTTCAAGCCAATACAGTTCGAGTCGTTCAACGAGTCGAACCGCACGTTGTTGGTACAGGTACCCAGTCCATTTGTGTATGAGTATCTGGAAGAGAATTATGTGGGATTGCTCACCAAGGTGCTTACCCGTCATTTCGGTCAGGGCGTGCGTCTCAATTACCGCATTGTGGTAGATAAAACGCACAAACTCGTGCAGCAGGTCGAGGCTGAGCCGCTGCCTGAGATTGATCTCTCTGCCCGCAAGCGCACCGGCGTCAATCAGTCGCCCACGGTGCTCGATGCTGCCATGCCGCAGCAGATCGACTCGCAGCTCAATCCTCACCTCAATTTTGCCAACTACATTGAGGGCGACAGCAACAAACTGCCTCGTTCGGTGGGTATGTCTATTGCAGAGCATCCCAATACCACACAGTTCAACCCCATGTTCATCTATGGACCGTCGGGGTGTGGCAAGACCCACTTGGTCAATGCCATCGGTGTGCGCACCAAGGAGCTTTATCCCCAGAAGCGTGTGCTCTACATCAGTGCTCGTCTGTTTCAGGCACAGTTTGTCAATGCCACCAAGCAGAACAACATCAACGATTTTATCAGTTTCTACCAGACCATCGACATGCTGATTGTGGATGATATTCAGGAGTGGGTTACTGCCCCCAAGACGCAGGACACTTTCTTCCACATCTTCAATCATCTCTTCCGCAACAACAAGCGCATCATTTTGGCTTGCGACCGTCCGCCCGTTGACCTTCAGGGTATGAACGAGCGTCTGCTCACCCGTTTCAGTTGTGGGCTTATCGCCGAGTTGGAGAAACCCAACATCCAGCTCTGTGTGGATATCCTCAACAGCAAAATCAAGCGTGACGGTTTGCAGATTCCCAAGGATGTGGTGATGTATATTGCACAGACGGCCAACTGCAGTGTGCGTGGCCTCGAAGGCGTCATCAGTTCGCTGCTTGCCTATTCGGTGGTGTATAACAACTGCCGCATCGACATGCGTCTGGCAGAGCGTGTCATTAAGCGTGCCGTGAAGATTGACAATGAGCCGCTGACAGTTGATGACATCATCGACTCGGTGTGCCGCCATTTCAATGTCTCTCCTTCTGCCGTTGCTGGTCGAAGTCGCAAGCGCGACTATGTCATTGCCCGACAGGTGTCCATGTATCTGGCACAGAAATACACCAAGATGCCAGCCTCGCGCATCGGTAAACTCGTTGGAGGCCGCGACCATTCTACCGTCATCCACAGTTGCTCACAGGTGGAGCAGCGCATGAAGACCGACAAACTGTTCAACGACGACATTGTCAGCATTGAAAATTCGTTCAAGCTCAAGAAATAGAAAATCAGGCTTCGCACCATGCGAAGCCTGATTCGTTTTTACTCGTTAGTTCATGTCTTTTTGGGTAGGTTTTCAATAGCCCATCCCTCTTATTTGTCCTTCCTGCCAAACAGCGAGAAGTGTACATAGCGTTTGGGGTGAGCCTTGAGGTCGATGAGCAGCGAGTCGGCCGAGCGCAAGGTGCTGTTCATGTTGTTATACAGTGCAGGGTCGTGCATCAGCAGTCCCAGCGAACCTTCTCTGTCGTTCAGTTGGGCGGTAAACTCCTCCACGTTTTGCAGTGTAGCGTCAACCTTTGCCATGGTGCCTGCCACATCCACCTTGCTCAGGTTGGCCGTCAGCGTTGTTGTATTGTCCAGCACGTTGCCGGCTTTTTTCATCATTCCCGGCACATCATGGTTGAGGTTGGTCAGCAGCGTGTTCAGCTGTGTGGTCGTCACGGTCAGGTTTCCTGTCACCGTTTCCACGTTGTGCAGCGAGTTGGCCAGTGCAGGGTCGGCCAGCAGCATGTTAAGACTTGCCGCGATGGAATCCAACTTGGGCAATATCGCCATCACTGTGGGCACCATATCCTGCAGTTGTCCCATGGCACCGTTGTTGATGTTGCCGTTGATGATGCCCCCAATGGCTACACGCTCACGGGGATTGTTGGCCAGCAGCAGATTTACCTTCACGTTGCCCAGCATGTCGCTCACGATTTCTGCGCTGCTGCCCTGTGGAATGCGCAGCTGCTTGTCGATTTCGGCCTTGATGATAATGTGGCCGCTCTTGTCATAGTCATACTGTATGTCGCTCACGGCACCCACCTTGTAGCCATCGGCATAGATGGGTGCCGACGACGAGAGACCGCTGATGTCATCGAACGATATGAAGTACGTTGAAGTGGAAGAGAACAGGTTCAGTCCCTTCAGAAAGTTCATGCCGATGAACATGATGACCAGTCCGCAGATGGCCACGAGTGCAATCTTTATTTCTTTTGTAATCTTCATAGTTCTATCTGTTTGACTTAAACTCACGTATTGCTTTGTTGATATTGGTCTTCACGCCGTCTTTGAAGGCGATGATGAATGCCTCGGGAAATTTGTCGAGAATACTCTTGCGCAGTCTGTAGATTTCATTATAGTCAGTCGATGCGCCGTAGGTGTATTTCACCATCCCGTTTTCCTCGTAGCTCTCCACTCCCGTCAGTCCCTTGAACTGCCCGCTGCCCGGTCGCAGACTTCTGCTGCTGGCAATGATCTGCACTTTGAACACTGGCCGGCTGCCGCTTCCTGTTGCGGTTTTCCTTGTCTGTGGCTTGTTGGCAGGCTTGTCTGCCTGCGGTCTTGGTGCAGACTTCTCCACCTGCGGCTTGTTGGCAGTCTGCTCTGCCTGCTTCCTTGGTGCAGGCTTCTCCACCTGTGGTTTGTTGACAGGATTCACGTTGGCCTTGGTGTCCATTTCAGGGTCATAGGGCACTGTAAATCCCTCATCGTATTTCTTGCGGTATGTCACAAACGCCTGGTAGATGCCTTGTGCTATCTTGTCCACGTTTTCAGCTTTGTTGAGATACTGTTCTTCGTCGGCAGTGGTGATGAATCCCAGTTCGATGAGGCATGCAGGCATCGATGTTTCGCGCAGCACGAGAAACACATCCTGCTTCACCCCCTTGTTCTGTCTTGTGGCAGTGGCACATACACAACGCTGCACCAGTTTGGCCAGTTCCACGCTCTTCGACATGTTCCTGTCGTGCAGAAATTCAAACATGATGGTGCTTTCGGGCGAGTTGGGGTCATAGCCCTCATAGCGTTCCTTGTAGTCTTTCTCTATCATGATGACAGAGTTCTCGCGCATGGCGGCACTCAGTTTTTCGTCAGAGCGCCGCATACCCATGGTATAGGTTTCCAATCCTCTCGCCACATGTCCGGCCGGCAGGGCGTTGGTGTGTATGGAGATAAACACGTCGGCCTTGTTCTTGTTGGCTATCTCCGCCCGTCGGTGCAGTGGCACAAACACATCTGTCTTGCGTGTATAGATCACCCTCACGTCCGGGCAGTTGTCTTCCACAAGACGACCAAATGCAAGGGCAACGTTCAGGTTGATGTTCTTTTCGTACGAAAAAGCACCTTTTGCCCCGGCATCATGCCCGCCGTGCCCAGCATCCACCACCAATGTGAAGCGGTGTCCGTCGGCAAGGGCGGCTGCTGCTGTGGCCATCCACGCCAGCAGGATGAATATCGTCTTTCTTCCCATGTTGTATCAATGCTTCTGCAAAGGTAATGATTTGCAATCAGAAAACTGCAATCTTTCAGATAGTTTTATCATTTATTAAGTGTAATTCCACCGAAGCGCTTGTCAAGTCGGCACCCATGGGTGGATTGGCCTTGGCTATGGATATGTCGATGCTCTCCACCAAGGGGAATTTCCTGAATATGGTTTCCCCGATCCTGCCTGCCACATGTTCAATCAGCTTTGAGGGTGTTTTCATTTCCTCTTTGATGATGTCGTATATGGCGGCATAGTTCAGCGTGTCATCCACATGGTCAGAGTGCAGTGCTTTGTCAAATGGATATTTGGCCCTAATGTTCACGCTGAACATGGCTCCTACGGTTGTTTCTTGTGGCATTACCCCATGGTGGGCATAGCATCTCACGTTGTCCAGGCATACATAGCCTTCAGTCATCTTCATCATGTCCGTTGTTCGAGTTTATCCGCAGCGCGATGCTCCGCAGTTCTTGCAGATGAGGCATCCCTCCTGATACACCAGTGTTTCTTGTCCGCAGTTAGGGCAGGTCACACCGTGCACTTCAGTGCCGTCGGTGATGTATTTTTTCAGGGCGCGCTCCACGCCGTTCTTCCAGGTGTTGATGCTCTCGCTTTTCAGTTGCAGCGAGCCCACCAGTTTGATGACGTGCTCAATCGGCATGCGATAGCGCAGCACACCCGATATCAGTTTGGCATAGTTCCAGTATTCGGGGTTGAATTTCTCGCTCAGTCCTTCCACGGTAGTCTTGTAGCCCCGTTTGTTTTCAAACTGGAAGTCATATCTGTGCTTGCCGTTTTCATCTGTCTGCTTGATGATTTTACCCTTGGTCACCGTCTTGGGCAGCACGATGCCTTCTTCGTCGTCCTGCAGACCGGTGAATATTTCGTAGGGATAGCCATCGAGCAGTCCCACGAAAGCCACCCATTTCTCCTTGTTGTTCTGGAACCTCACCACGTCACATTCAAGTACGCGTGGTCTCACCTCAGTCACTTCGGGATGACGGCAAGGTGCAGCAGGCTTGGCAGCCTCCCCTTCTTTCTTTTTCTTCTTGTCAACAGAAATCATCACGCCCGAGCGCGAGCCGTCGCGATACACCGTGCAGCCCTTGCATCCCGATTTCCATGCCTCCACATAGAGTCTGTTCACCAGAGCCTCGTCCACGTTGTTGGGCAGGTTGATGGTCACGCTGATGCTGTGGTCAACCCATTTCTGTATGGCACCCTGCATCCTCACTTTCATCAGCCAATCCACATCGTTGGCCGTTGCCTTGTAATAAGGCGACCGGGCGATCAGTCCGTCAATCTCCTCCTGCGAGTAACGCTTGTCGGTGTCAATACCGTTCACCCTCATCCATTCGATGAACTTGCGGTGGTAAACGATATATTCCTCAAACGAGTCGCCCACCTCATCCACAAAGTCGATGTGTATGTCGGAGTCGTTGGGATTCACCTTTCGGCGGCGTTTATACACCGGCATGAACACCGGCTCTATGCCGCTTGTGGTTTGTGTCATCAGACTTGTGGTGCCTGTCGGTGCTATGGTCAGGCAGGCAATGTTTCGTCTGCCGTGGGCAACCATGTCGTCATACAGTTGCGGGTCGGCCTCTTTCAGTCGGTTGATGAATGGGTTGTCCTTTTCCCTGCTGGCGTCATAGATGTCAAATGCCCCACGCTCTTTGGCCATTTCCACCGAAGCGCGGTAGGCAGCCAGAGCCAATGTCTTGTGCACTTCCACCGAGAAGTCGGTAGCCTCCTGCGTGCCGTATCTCAGTCCCATGGCGGCAATCATGTCGCCCTCTGCCGTGATGCCCACGCCCGTTCTTCTGCCCAGCGAACTCTT
This sequence comes from Bacteroidales bacterium, assembly GCA_004557285.1. Taxonomy (GTDB): domain Bacteria; phylum Bacteroidota; class Bacteroidia; order Bacteroidales; family Bacteroidaceae; genus Prevotella. The sequence continues at coordinate 23,439 of SFEK01000004.1, forward strand.
GTGCTTGATTTTCTCCCACAGATGGTATTCGGTGCATTTCACCTCGTCGCTTTGCGGGTCGGCCTTGATCTTCTCCATGATCAGGTCGATTTTCTCCAGTTCCATATCCACGATGTCGTCCATGATGCGTTGTGCCATCTGCACATGTTTGCGGAATTTCTCGTAGTCGAAATAAGCATTTTCGGTGAAGGGGTTCACCACATATTCATAGAGATTGATAGACAGCAGTCGGCATGAGTCATAGGGGCAGAGTGGAATTTCGCCACAAGGGTTGGTCGAAACCGTCTCAAATCCCAGGTCGGCATAGCAGTCGGGTATGCTCTCCCTTTTGATGGTGTCCCAGAAGAGCACGCCTGGTTCGGCACTCTTCCAAGCGTTGTGTACGATTTTCTCCCACAATTTGCGCGCCTTGACGGGTGAACTGATCTGTGGCTCATTGCTGTCAATGGGAAACTGCTGTATGTAGTCTTTGTCTTCTATGGCGCATGTCATGAAGTCGTCGTCGATTTTCACCGACACGTTGGCTCCTGTAATCTTGCCTTCGGTCATTTTGGCATCGATAAACGCCTCACTGTCAGGGTGCTTGATGCTCACCGAGAGCATCAGCGCTCCACGTCGGCCGTCTTGAGCCACCTCGCGGGTTGAGTTGCTGTATCTTTCCATGAAAGGCACAAGACCGGTAGATGTCAGGGCCGAATTGTTCACCGGCGAACCTTTGGGTCGCAGGTGAGACAGGTCGTGTCCCACGCCACCGCGGCGTTTCATCAGCTGCACCTGCTCCTCGTCAATGCGCAGAATGGCACCATAGGAGTCGGCATCCCCGTCGAGTCCGATGACGAAACAGTTGGAGAGCGAAGCCACTTGAAAGTTGTTGCCTATGCCCGTCATTGGGCTTCCTGCCGGCACGATGTATCTGAAATGGTCAAACAGTTCAAACACTTCTTCTGCAGACAGAGGGTTTGGATATTTCTTTTCAATCCTTGCCACTTCGTTGGCCAGTCGCCAGTGCATGTCCTGTGGCGATTTTTCGTAGATATTTCCGTAGCTGTCTTTCAGGGCGTATTTGTTCACCCATACTCTTGCGGCCAGTTCATCGCCGTTGAAATATTTCAAGGATGCTTCGTATGCCTCCTCGAAAGCGTATGTCTTGTTCGTTTCCATAAAGATTTTGAAAGGGTATTCTTGATATCGTGTGCAAAACTACAAATTTTTTTTCATATACATTCACAATCCACAATTAATAAATAATAATAAATGGTTTTCTTGCAGGCTTGGGGTTGTATCAGTATGGGTTACACGTTGGGTGTGAGTTTGGCATGTTTTTACTGAATGTCAGTCGATTATGGCGTTTTGTGCAGATCTGTTGATGCGCCACTGCCAGACGGAGACAAAATGGTTTTTGTCATTTTGCAAGCTTTTTGCTGATAACGCTGTCATTCTGATTTTCCTTGGAGCGTTATAACTGCGTTTTTTGCAAAAAAACATTTCCCGTTCGTAAATACGGAAGATTTCAGAGGGCTTTATGGGGGCAATAAAAAGGTGTTTTCATGGCCATGGCCATGCACTGGCTGAGTGAATAGGGCTTTCACTCATCAAGTGAATAGGGCTTTCACTCACCAAGTGAATAGGGCTTTCACTCACCAAGTGAATAGAGCATTCACTCACCAAGTGAATAGAGCATTCACTCACCAAGTGAATAGAGCATTCACTTGAAAAGAGATTGGGGTAAACGGATGAGCGTACGTTTCCATGGCTGTGAAAGCCATCAATACAGGCTTTTGAACAAAATTACAGGCATAAAATCCATGCACTTTTCCTGGTATCATATTGAAAGGAAAACCACGTTTTCTCTTGCAGATTGACTGGAGATGTCTCGCTGATTCCTGGAAGCAAGTATGTGATAGGTTGAACAAGATCATTCACAACCGTAGTCATCATCGCCTTATCCTTGTGCTCAAGAAGAGCATTCACTTGCAGAACGGATGGGGCTACTCCCGGTGAATGCATCGGGTAAACGGTTGGAATCATCATTCGATGCGTAAAAAAAACCATGAAAAAAGGTTTCTATGCCCAATGACAGGCAAGGAAACCTTTTTTGTGTGTTTTCAATATTGCCTTTTCATCATGGCATCGGTATATTGGGTGAGCACAGCCTTGCGGCTGTCGTCCACGGCCACACGGGCCAGATGAGTGCGACTCTCTTCAAAGTAGTGGCGGATGGCTTCTTCGGCCAGCTGCTTGATGCCCACCTTATTATATATGTCGGTCACGGCGGCAATCTTCTCCTGTGGATCGTATTCTGCGGCATTGATCCAGTGCATCAGTTCGGCACGCTGACGGCTGTCGGCACGGTTGATGGCATTGATGAGCATGTAGGTCTTCTTGTTGCAGAGGATGTCTCCGCCGATGGCCTTGCCGAATATTTCAGGGTTGCCATAAACATCCAGATAGTCGTCCTGCAACTGGAATGCCAGCCCCATGCGTTCGCCGAAGGTATAGAGCGCATCGGCATCGGCCTGTGGGGCATCGGCCATGATGGCGCCAATCTTCAGGGCACATGCCAGCAGCACACTGGTCTTGAGGCGAATCATCTCAATGTATTCATCTTCGGTCACATCAGTGCGGGTCTCAAAGTCGATGTCGTATTGCTGACCCTCGCCTATCTGAAGCGAGGTTTCGGTAAAGAGGTCGAGCACGGGGCGCAAGTGTCGCTCATCACACTGCGCCATGCGTTGGAAAGCCAGCACCAGCATGCTGTCGCCCGAAAGGATGGCTGCATTGTCGTTCCATTTCTTGTGCACGGTGAGGTGGCCGCGGCGCATGTCGGCACGGTCCATCAGGTCGTCGTGCAGCAGGGTGTAGTTGTGGTAGGTTTCTAGGGCGCAAGCCTGTGGCAGGATGCTTTCCGGGTCTTCCTTGTAGAGATTGTAGCCCATGAGCATGAGCGAGGGGCGTATGCGCTTGCCGCCCATGGAGAGCACATAGCGTATAGGCTCGTAGAGCGACTGTGGCTCGCGGGTATAAGGCAGGTGGTCGAGGTGATGGTTGATGAGGTCGAGAATTTCTTTAGCTGTCAACATAATATATGTGGTTTTAAAGGGTTGGGATAATCAGGATAACTTGAACACGATGGGCAGGCAGAACAGCGTGCGGCAGGGCTTGCCGCGGTCTTCGCCGGGTTTCCACGCCGGCATGGCCCTCACCACGCGCAAGGCCTCACGGTCGAGCTCTGCGCTGACCGACTGCACAATCTTTGGATTGGCAATGGTGCCGTCCTTGTTGATGATGAAGCTCACCATCACTCGTCCCTGCTGCTTGTGCTGCCGGGCAAACTCAGGATATTTCAGTGTTCGGGTGAGCCATTTCATCAGTTCCACCATGCCACCAGGAAATTCGGGCAGCCGCTCCACCACCTGGAAGTTGAGTGGGTTGTCGTTCATGTCCACCGCCACAGGGGCAGTGGCTGTGGTGGTGTTGTCGCTGGTTTCCGGACGGCCGTTGCCGTTGGCAGACGATTCTGCGTTCGAGTCCTCGCCGATGGCATTGTTGTCGCTGAGGGTGGTTTCTACCGTCTCATCCACTTTGTTGATGATGGAAGAGGCTTTCGGTGCGGCAGCAGGGCGGGCCGCGGGCTGCATGTCGGGCTGTTGTGCATGGAACGACTCCATTTCCTCAGGAATGTCGTTGAGCAGACTTTCATCCACTGAATAACTGTCGATGGGAGCATTATATTCCAATGCTATGGCAAGCAGTGTGAGCGAAACCACAAGGCCCAGCAGGAAGAATTGCGGTCTCTTCCTGTTCAAATCTGCGCTATGTGACTTCTTGGTTTCCATCAGACACACTAATTGGGGTCATTTTGCGTTATAATGAAGACAAATATGACGAATAATCTTGTTTTGTTCTACAAAAGTAACGCAGATATTTGAAAAAAGGTGTATCTTTGCCGTAAAAATTACAGAATAAATGAAAAAAACCGTTTTTTTACTACTGTTGCCCCTGTTTGCAGCCACGGTGAAAGCCCAGGAGAGCCAGACGGTATATAACTTTCTACGTCTTCCGGTGAGTGCCCATGCGGCAGCTCTCGGCGGTTATAACATCACCATCATTGAAGACGATCCCACGCTGGTGTTCCATAACCCTGCCTTGCTGGCATCGGTGAGCGACAAGACCATCAACCTGAACTACATGTCGTACATGGAAGGCGTGAAGACGGCCAGTGCCTCGTTCAACCGGGTGGTGAAAGACAAGGCCTCTGTGGCATTGATGGCGCAGTATATGGACTACGGCAAGATGAAACAGACCAATGCCGACAATGTGCAGCTGGGCGAGTTTTCAGCCAAAGACATCGCCGTGAGCGGAGCCTTCAGCTACATCCTGAGCCAACGCTTAGTGGGTGGTATCACCGCCCGTTTTGTGTCGTCGTCGATGGCGGGCTACACCTCTACAGCCATGGGCGTGGATTTGGGACTGAACTACTACGACCCTGAGCGCGAATGGTCGGTGTCGATAGTGGCCAAGAATCTTGGCGGTCAGTTGTCGGCATATAACGAGGAATATGAGCCCATTCCCATCGACTTGCAGGTCGGTGCCTCGAAAAAGTTTGCCGTGTTGCCCTTCAGGGTGTCGGCCACGCTGGTTGACCTCAACCATCTCGATTACAAGTTCATCGACCACCTGGTAGCAGGTGTCGATTTGTTGCTGTCGAGCCAGTTCTATGTAGCGGCAGGCTACAGCTTCCGCCGCTCTCATGAGATGGGCATATTGGATGCCGAGGGCGAGGAGAGCAGTCATGGCGCAGGCTTTTCGTTGGGCGCAGGTCTGCAGCTTGACCGCTTCAAGGTGCAGTTGGGCTACGGCAAGTACCACATAGCCGCCAGTTCGCTGTTGGTGAACGTGAGTTACAATTTATAAGAATAAACGATAGAAAAACAAGTGATAAACAGATGAAAAAGATTGTGATAGCCATCGATGGACATTCGTCGTGCGGCAAGAGTACCATGGCCAAGGCCTTGGCCCGGAAGATAGGATATGTATATGTAGATACAGGCGCCATGTATCGTGCCGTGACCCTCTTTGCCCTGCGCCATGGCATGATAGATGCCGATGGCCGGGTGGATGAGCAGACCCTTGAGGCAAGTATGGACCAGGTGAAGGTGTCGTTCACACTCAATGCCGAAACCCGTACCCCCGAAACCTGTCTCAATGGCGAGAATGTGGAGCACGACATCCGTGGCATGGAGGTGTCGGCACATGTCAGTGCCATAGCCGCCCTGCCCTTTGTGCGCAGGGTGATGGAGGCACAGCAGAAAGCCATGGGCCGAGACAAGGGCATAGTGATGGACGGCCGCGATGTGGGCACAGTGCTCTTTCCTGATGCCGAACTGAAAATCTTTGTCACCGCAACGGCTGAAGTGAGGGCACGCCGACGCTACAACGAACTGAAAGCCAAGGGTATGGATGCCGACTATGACGAGATACTGAAAAACGTGCAGCAGCGCGACTACATCGACTCGCACCGCGAGGTGTCGCCACTGCGCAAGGCCGACGATGCCCTGGAACTGGACAACAGCAACATCACCCTGCAGCAACAAGACGAATGGCTGATGGAGCGTTATTTGGAACGGGTGAAGTGAGAAAAGTTTTTGAGGTTTCGTGCATTTTTCTTGCATAAGTCGTTTAATTTTATTAATATTGCACATCAAATGAATGTTCGTCAGAAGAACGTATCCTTTTGAGCGATTCGCAAAGTGTGATTATTACTATTAAACGTTAAGAGAAATGCTATTGGAAAAACTAACAGGCTTTGTTAAAGTTAAATATATAGCCGTGTTGGCCGCAGTTGCTGCGGTGGCCATCTTGGGCTACCTGTGGCTTGCGCCATCGGGGCAGCAGCGTCAGGAGAAAATCGCCAGGCAACAGCTGGAAGAAGGCGTGAATGCCTACAAACAGAGAGACACCTACAAGGCACTTTCTGCCCTGCAGAAAGCCATGGAACTGACCAAGGATGGGCTGAACGACACCATCTATTTTGAGGCCGCCGTGTATAATGCCCTGCTCTATCTGAATGCCGGTCTGCTCAAGGAGGCACGGCAACGTATGAAGCCGCTGAAATACATAGAGGTGAAAAACTCGTTTGCCTCGCTGTTCTACCTGCGTGCTGTGGCCATACAGACGGCAGAGCTCGACGGCAACTACGACATGGCCTCAAAATACATGGAGCAGGCCATGGACTTGAGCCGAAGAATGTTCCCCGACAACAAACGCATGGAATATGTCGATAAGGCTAACGTCTGTGAACTCAACTATATGAAAGGCGACAAACAGAAGGCCTGGCAGGGTGTGAGAGAGATAGAGCATACCAACTTGAAGTTGGAACCTTATCACGACATGTGTTTCTCAGAAGTGTATTATGTGCACGGCGCATTGCTCTATGATGAGGCTAAATACGATTCGGCCTACCATTATGCCGAAAAGGGATATACCTGTGCCAAGAATATCGGACAGCATGCCAACGAACTGCTCACCCTGCAGCTGAAATGCCGCATTGACAGTGTGCGCAACGACCTGAAAGCCTACCAGACACACAGGAATGCCATTGACCAGTTGAACATGGAACTGAAACCTGCCGAAATCCTTGCGCAGGAGGCACTCATCAAGGAGCAGGCCAAGATTGACCAGTTGAAACAAGACAATGACCGCAAACAAGTGGCCAACTCGTTGCTGATTGTGCTCCTGGTGGTGCTGGCGGTTTTCTTCGTCTTTGTCGTCTATACCATACGCAAGGATGCCCGCAACAAACAGCGGTTGGCCGAACTGGAAAAAGAAAGGCTCGACCTGGAAATCAACCGCAAGAAATTGGAGAACGAACTACTGAAATTCAAGCAGCAGGACACCGAAATGAAGCTCGACCGTGCCAACAAAGACAATGCCCACATGAACGTGATCCTGTCCAATCAGGAAGACGGCAGGCGCGAAGGCGAAACACTCGGGTCGTTGGAAAACAACCTGCGGCTGAAATACCCCGACTTCATGGAACACATGAAGGCGGTATATCCACAGCTCACCGAAAACGACATCCGTGTGCTGGGATTCATGCGCATGGGCTATTCGTCAAAAGTCATCGCCTCGGCACTCAACATCACGATGAACAGCCTCACCACTACACGCTATAGGCTGAAGAAAAAACTCAACCTGACCAGTACCGATGACCTCAAGACCTTCATCATAGCGGAGAAAAAAGAATGAACCTGGGAACACTGAAAGACCGTCTCAACAAAAGATACTTGGCCGGTGTCGCCGCTGTTCTTGCCGTGGCGGCCATCGTTTGCCTGTGGCTGCTGCCTTCTACCCATGAAAAGCAGTTGGGAGAGGCAAGGCGGCTGTTGGAAACCGGCAAGCTGGCTTTCAATGCCAACGACGGGAGTAATTATCCATCGACTACCGATGGCCAAACCAAGAAAATCAACATGAGCAAATAATAGCTTCTAAGATTCCACAACACAATATCATGACGTGATGATAGACAAAAGCCTTGTCCGCAAACGTGCGGCACAAGGCTTTTCCCTTTTTTTCAGCGTTTCTCTTTGTAGTTCCCTACACTTTGATTAATTTTGTAAGCGAAATATCCAAGAGACAATATCAAATGAGCTTAT
>SFEK01000092.1 GCA_004557285.1 Bacteroidales bacterium
AGATCAATAACAATTCCGTTGGCTATGGACAGGATTGGAATGACACAAAAACTGTAAGTGTAACATTACCTGATACTTATACAGCTGATGGCGAATACATTTTGTTTATCCCTGCCAATACTTTGATGTATGGTACTACAGACTGGGGAGCTGATACTCCTCTTGCACAGAGCATTACGCTGAAGTGGACCATCGGCACACCTTCAGGCATTGCCAACATCATCGGTGCCAACGGTGGCAAGGCTGATGTTTATACAGTCAACGGTGTGATGGTGATGAAGGGTGCAGATGCTTCTGCCCTGAAGACCTTGAAGCCCGGTATGTATATCATCAATGGCAAGACATATATGCTGAAATAATAACATCTGTCTTATAAATCTTTATCAAAGCGGTTGGAAGGTTGCCTTTCAACCGCTTTTTTTACATGATTTCCTAACATTGTGTTTTTTGTTTTAAATATTTTTGTTTACTTTGCAAGGGTTATAAATAAAAAACAGTAAAACATGATAACAATAGCACCCTTATTCATTACTACAGTTACTGGCCTGTTGGATGTCGTCAACGACTATTTATGGACATACATAGTCATCACGCTGTTGGTGGTTTGTGCCTTGTATTTTACCATCCGCAGCCGTGGTGTGCAGTTCCGCCTGCTCAAGGATGTTTGGCATGTGATTGCCGACCGGCCTTTGTTTGGTGAAGTGGGTAGTAATACCGTTGCCGTTGATGCTCATCCAGAAAAAAAGAAAAAGAAGATAGGTTCGTTTCATGCTTTTGCCGTATCTTTGTCGAGTCGTGTGGGTACGGGCAATCTGGCGGGTGTGGCCTCTGCCATTTTCGTGGGAGGTCCTGGTGCTGTCTTCTGGATGTGGGTGATGGCGTTATTCGGAGCCGCCACGGCTTTTGTCGAAGCCACGTTGGCCCAGTTGTATAAGCGCAAGGGAGCAGACTCATTCTATGGAGGACCGGCCTATTATATGCAGATGGGGTTGCATAAGCCCTGGATGGGCGTGGTGTTTGCTGTGCTCATTACCCTTACTTTTGGTGTGGCCAATCAGGTGGTGCAGAGCAATACCTTGTGTGCAGCCCTTGCCGATGCTTTTGACACGAATCAGGCATGGATAGGTGTGGTGTTGTCGGTGTCCACATTAATCATCGTCTTTGGAGGCATTCGCCGTATATCCCATTTTGCCAGTATCGTAGTGCCCTTTATGGCCATTGGCTACATCTTGTTGGCATTGGTGGTGGTATTGCTCAACATCACCCGTCTGCCCGACATGTTTTTGCTGATTGTGAGGAGTGCCTTCGGGCTTGAGCAGGCTGTGGGAGGAGCCATAGGCATGGCGGTGATGCAGGGTGTAAAACGCGGTTTGTTCAGCAATGAGGCGGGCGAAGGTTCTGCACCCAACGCCGCAGCCATAGCCACCACCTCCCATCCTGTGAAACAAGGGTTGTTGCAGGCATTGGGTGTGTTTGCCGATACATTGGTCATCTGTTCGTGCACGGCATTCATCATTCTTCTTTCAGGCGAGTGGAACTCCGGGCGCGACGGCATCATCCTCACCAAATACGCATTGGAGAGTGAGGTGGGCCAGGCAGGTGGACTATTCATCACAGCGGCGATATTCCTTTTTGCCTACAGTACGATCATTGCCAATTATTTCTATGGAGAAACCAATATCCGTTTCATGACGAAGAAACGTGGAGCGGTTTATTTGTTCCGCATCATTACAGGTATGGTAGTGATGGCCGGGTCGTTGGTCACATTGCAAACGGCATGGAGTGTCGTCGATTTGGCTATGGGTCTCATGACCATATTCAATCTTGTGGCCATCTTCTTGCTCTCGCCCCGAGTGTTTGCCTTGCTCCGCAATTACATCGAGCAGCGCAGACGCCACAAAGACCCACGATTTACAAAAGACATGTTGCCGGATATCGCGAAAGATATCGAGTGCTGGTAGCAGATGGCAAAACGATATAAAAGCCACTAAGGAAAAACTTACGGTGGTCGTTAATAGCACACACCTCCATGTGATATAAAAAAGATGTGCCCCAACTGTTTGTAGGGCACATCCTTTTTAGATGATTGTATCAAAATAGCTGAATGGCTATGATTACAGGGCGATTTTCTTCACTACGACATTCTTGCCGGCAGCCACGCGGACGATGGCCATACCGTTGCCGTTTACCTGAAGGTGGGCAGAGCCGTTGACCTTTGTGGTAGCTAATGTCTGGCCGTCAACAGAATAAACATTGACAGTGGCACCCTCGGGAGCGTTGACATAGATGTTTCCGTTTGCGGCGTAGATGTTGATGTCGCTGTTGTCGCTGTTGATGCTATCGATACCGCTGGGATCATTCACAGCTGCACGGGCAGCGTTGATGTAGGCACCTGTGTTGGCATCAATCATCATACAAGTTACCTTGCAGTTGTTCACATCGCTCACATAAGAAGCGTCTTTGTTCACGTTGATGGTGATGGTACCGGTGTATTCCTTGCTGCCTTCAACGCTTGTGGGGATAAGACCCAGCTGACCGTTGTAGTTGGTTGAAGGATAGAGGGCACGAGCCACATCGTTGAATACATATCTCACGATAGACTTGCCATAGGCACCGTCTTTCTGCCATTCACCGAGGTCTTCGTCGGTCATGCTGTAGAGGTTGTTCTGCTGGAAACCGCTGAGGTTGTCTTCGGTCACTACGCAAAGCATACCAATGTTCAACTTGTCCTGAGAGAGTGCGAATTTCACGCTGTAAGGAATGTTCAGGTTGCCGGTAGTCTCGTCGTATTCTACATCGATGTTGATGTCGGCTTCGGTTTCTTTGGCAAATTCCTCGTTGGCGATGTCCATCCAGCAAGAGCCATCCTTGGCATAGAAGGTATAATCAACCACGCCGTTTTCTGTGTAGCTCACCATTGGTGAAGCGATGGCACCACGGTTGATGCGTCCCTGTGGAGCAGCTGTCATGCCGAGGAAGTAGGCCGTATAGTCGGTCATACCGCTTTCAAGGTTGTCACCGGTGTAAGTGTGGTAGCACAAAGGAATGAAGCGGTCGCCATATACCTCGGTGAGTTTGTCGATGGCCAAGTGTCCGAGCGGACAGTTCTGGCAACCCTGGCCGGTGTTCTCTTCCAATACGATGCGCTTGGTGGGAGTGAAAGCAAGGTTCTTGATGCTTGTTACAAATACGTCGCTCAGGCTGCCCAGTTGGATACTGATGCTGAAGTTGTTAACCGTACCGATGGTCAGCGGCAGCGGTTTGCTGAAGGCAAATTCATATTTGTCATCCACTTTCAGAGAGAGGCCGCTTTCGGCAATCTCGTCAACCACATTGTTGTTGGCATCGAGCAGCTGGAGCTTGATGTCGCTATAGGTTTCCGTACCGTTTTTCACGGTGATGGTACCCTTGATGTCCTGGCTCTCTTTGGCCACTACCGATTCGGGCAAGGTGAGTGCGATGGTGAAGTCTTGGTTGTGAACCACCTGGATGTCGGTGACGAACACGGCACTCTGGTTCTCGTTCTCATTGACAAAGGCAATGTAGATGTTCTTGCCGGCATATTTGTCGAGTTTGAATGAGTAGTTCTGCCATTCACCACCCAGTATGCCTTCGTTGGCGCCGGGAGAAAGCACTTCGTCCATCACCACGTCGCCTTCGTTGATGAATTTCTCGATGGTAGCATCGGTCAGGTCGTTGTATGTCACTTCAGTGGCATAGACAATCACCTTCAGCTTGTCGGTCTTGGCCTTGCGGAAGCTCTGTGCTTTGAACGAGAGGAAGCACTTGCCGTCGGGGATGTAGAGCTGAGGTGTAACCATCCAGTCGTTAGACTTTCCTGCAGGGTCATACATCGAGTGAGACACGGCGCAGGTGTTGCTGTAGTCGTCGTCTGCAGCATACCACCAAGGTGTGGTTGTGGCATTGAACATCCAAGCCTGCATTTCCTCTACCGGTGTGTTGTGGTCGCCGTCATACAGCATCATGTTGGTCATGCCAAGGGCGAAGTTCTCCTGATAGATGTGAGTGTCGTCAGAAACTACGGTGCGCTCATAAGAACCCTCATAGGTAATCTCGATCTTCTCGTTCTTGCTGGCACCGCTGAGGTCGGTGATGGCACCTTCTTCAATCACGATGCGATAGGTGTTGCCCTTGTAGAGGTTTTCAATGGTGGTAGGATACACCATCACCTGCTTGTAGGTGCTCTCGGTGTTGCCGGCCAGCAAGTTCAACTGGGCAAACGGTTCTCCCTCGTCGTTGCGGTAGAGCTGTGCTACGGCACCCTCAGCCACCTTCACGTCGGTATCGAAAGTCAGAACCACAGGGTTGGTGGTCATGCTCAGGTGACCCACGGTGCTGTTGTTCTCGGGAACCACTGCTGTCATGGCTACAGGTGCAGTGCCATGGCCAGTGTAAGTCAGTGTAATAGCCTCGTTGGTGCGCTCCCGGTCGCCGGCCACGCAGATGGTACCGGCAGGAATCTCAATGGTGTATTTCTTGCCGGCATCGAGGGTGACGGTTCTGAACCCGATTTCCACGGTAGAATTGTTGCTGCTGTTGATGGCAAACTTCAGTGCGGTCTTCACGGTATTGCCCTCTTCGTCCTTCAGCACGATATCGTTTTTGTTGCCAAGCACTTCCACGTTGCGGGTGAACTTGATGCTGACGTTAGACATGTTGGTGAGTGACGAACCGTTGCGTGGAGTCACGCTGTAGTCGCTGAGCAGGTTGACGGCTCCACAAGCCTCGGCAAATGTCACAGGCAAGGTGAGCATGTAGCTCTCCTGGCTGATGTAGGCGTTGCCGATAACTGTCTTGCAGTCGTCTGATGCGCACCAGATGTAACCGGTGGCATCATATCCGGTCTTCTTGTAGAAGTCGATGCCATAGACCTTGAGCAACTCATCGAGCGAGTACCAATAGTTGCCGTTCATCACAAACTGTGTGCGTGAAGGGCTGTAAGCCGGTGTAGAGGCATAGATGGTACCCATGTTGTCGATGGTCACGCAGCCCTTGTCCTGGCTCTCGGTGTTGTTGAAGCACTCAAACTCGCCGGTTTCCAGATTGTAGCGGTAGGGTACAACGGCATCGTTGGTCAGATAGGCATTTCCGCCCACCCATTTGCCGTTGGCAGAGATGTGGACACCGTCAATGTGGTGCAACTCTGCCACTTTGGGTGAGTAGGTCTTGCTGGCTTCGTCGTAATCAAAGCCGATAGGGTCGGTTGTCTTGTTGTCGCGATCGTAAACAAAGTAGAGCACATCCGAGGGATAGCTGTAGCTTACGCAACCCACGATGTAACGGCCATCGGCAGAGATACCGATGAAGCGTGTCATTCCCTGGTTCTGGCCGCCAAGGTCGGTCTTGGGCCAGTTGGTTTCCTTCACGGTACCATTCTCCAAGTCCCACAGCATAGGGACTTCGTCATAACCACCCTGTGTGCTTTGTCCCACGGCATAACGCCCGTCGGGAGTCACAGCGTTGATGCGTCCGCCGATGGTGTTGGTAGCCAGTTTCACGGTGGTGAACTTACCGGTAGAGATGGTCCAGTAGCCGGGCTTTCCATCCTTGCTGCCCACCACGATGTTGCCGTCGTCGGTCACGTCGGTAGCCGTGGCCTCACCAGAGATGTTGTTGAGCTCCGACTCAGAGAGCAGGTCTTTCACCTCCTGTGTCTCAAGGTTAATGAGTTTGGGGAAACTGTAGGCTGATGATGCGGCATCCGCTCCATAGGCTACCGCCCATTTGCCATTGTTTGACATGCTGTGGAGCAACGAACCGTCGCTGAATGTATAGGCATTCAGTATCGGGGTGCCCGCCGTTTCTTGTGCCACGATGTTCTGGCACATGGGTAGTCCCATGCCTAGCATGAAACAAACCTTCATGAATAGCTTATTCACTCTTTCCTGTTTTTTATGTAAAAAATGATTACTTGTCGGCGCAAAAATACATAAAATATCTGAAATTCGCACTCAATATCGTGTTTTTTTAGGAAAAAGAAATGTTGTTTGACAAAAATACTGTATTTTTGCAGCATAACAATCGTAAAATACATGAACTATGACGTTAAGAAAGTTATTTTTGTTTGTGGCATTCGCCATGGTAGCCATGGTAGCCAATGCCCAGCTTCCGTCAGTTAAGTTGAAGACTCTCGACGGCAAGACCATTGACACATCTACATTGAGTAACGACGGCAAACCTTTTGTCATCAGCTTCTTCGCCACATGGTGCAAGCCCTGCAACCGCGAGTTGAAGGCCATCAGCGAGCACTATGCCGACTGGCAGGAAGAGACAGGCGTGAAGCTTTATGCCATCTCTATCGACCAGGCACAGAACATCAACAAGGTGAAACCTCTTGTTGACGGTGAGGGCTGGGAGTATGAAGTGTTGCTTGACCCCAACAGCGAGTTCAAGCGCGCCATGGGTGTGAACCTGATTCCCCATGTGTTTATCGTTGACGGCAACGGCAAGATTGCCGAGTCGCGCAGCGGTTATACCGATGGTGCTGAGGGACACATCATCGAGGTGGTGCGCAAACTGATTGCCGAAAAGTAATAACCATTAAAACATTTTTGCATGCAATTAATCAATAGACCGCTTGCCCTGCTCTTGGCAGGACTGGCGGTTACCACTGTAAATGCACAGGAGAACAAGGTGGCTGTGCACGGTAGCATACAGAGCGATATCCTGATACCCCAAGAAGACCATAAAATAGGTACGGGTACATATAATGATTGGGGATTGACCAATACCTACGCTGAGGTGGGCTTGACCAGCAAGCATATCGAGGCTGGTGTGCGTGCCGAATATCTGGAACACCCTCTGCCCGGTTTCGATGACCCCCGTTTCAACGGCTGGGGCGTGTCCAACATCTATGTCAAGGCACTGGGCAATGGCTTTGATGTCACCGTGGGTGATTTCTACGACCAGTTTGGCAGCGGATTTGTGTTCCGCACCTACGAAGAGCGCAGCTTGGGCATCGACAACTCTATCCGCGGCGCACGCCTCAATGTGAGTGCCGTGAAGGGAGCCAACCTCAAGTTGCTCGGTGGCGTGCAGCGTTGCTTCTGGGATTGGGACACCGATGCCTGGTTGGGCGGTGCTGACCTGGAGCTCAACATGGAGCAGTATTTCAAGGGGCTGGCCGACAAGAACATCACCTGGATGATTGGTGGTTCTTACCTGATGAAGCACGAGAACGAAGAGGATGTGTTGGTACCTGGTACCAACTACAAACTCAATATGGACCCCATGGTGCATACCTTCGGTGTGCGCACCCGTCTGCAGTCAGGTCCTTACAGTTTCATGGCAGAGTATGCCTGGAAGACCCAAGACCCATCTAAAGACAACGACTACATCTACCGCAATGGTAGTGCCGTGATGGTTTCAGCCTCTTACTCGAAGAAGGGACTCAGTGCATTGGTGCAGGCCAAGCGCAGCGAGAACATGTCTAACCGCATGAAGCGTGGCTTCGTAAGTTATCTTGGTGGTAACTGCCGCCTGAACCACATGCCCGCCTTCTCTTACCAACATACGTACGCGCTGCCCGCCCTTTATCCCTATGCTACACAGGATGCTGACGGCGAATGGGCATTCCAGGGTGAGTTTGGCTACACCTTCAAGCGTCGCACCGCTCTTGGTGGCAAGTATGGCACCAAACTGAAGGTCAACTTCAGCTATATCCGCGGCATCGACAAGACGCCTACAGAGTCGCTCATTGAAGGAGTCAACTCTACGATGGGTACTGACGGTTATCACTCCAAGTTCTTCGGCTTTGGCGGTGTATATTACAAGGACATCAACGTGCAGTTGGAGAAGAAGCTCTCCAAGTCGTTCAAGTTGAACCTGATGTATATGAACCAGCTCTACAACAAGACCGTTGTTGAGGGTGAAGGTGGTGTAGTGAAATCCAACATCTTTGTGGCAGAAGGTAAATACCAGTTCAGTCCCAAGATGACATTGCGTGGTGAAGCCCAGTATCTGCAGACCAAGCAAGACCAGGGCGACTGGTATTATGGTTTGCTCGAACTCTCTGTATTGCCTTACCTCATGTTCACCATCAGCGACCAGTATAATGCCAATGTGCCTTATTACACGGAAAATAAGCAGGTTGATGACAGTAAGGGCACTCATAGCCAACATTATCTTTTGGGCTCTGTCACTGCCACCTACAAGGCTCACCGTCTGCAGCTGAGCTATGGCAAGACCCGTGCAGGTTACAACTGCTCTGGTGGTGTGTGCCGTTTCGTGCCCGCAAGCTACGGTTTGACCGTATCTTATAATTACAACTTCTAAAAACATAAAGACGAATGAAATTTTCAAAGATATATGCCCTGCTGATGGCTTCGGCAATGGTGTTGTGTGGTTGCGACCAGGTAGATGAGAATGACCGTCTGATAGAGTTGCCTGCTGTTGAA
>SFEK01000093.1 GCA_004557285.1 Bacteroidales bacterium
CCAAGATGATGGACCGCATAGAATGGTTTTGTGAGAAAGCCACAGAAATCGGCATAGATGAGATTTCTTTTCTCAACTGCAAGTTGTCAGAGCGCAAAGTGATGAGAACGGTGCGTCTGGAGAAAATCGTTGTGGGTGCCGTCAAGCAGAGTCACAAACCTTGGAAACCTGTGCTCAATGCAATGATGCCCTTCAAGGAGTTCATAGCCATTGAACGTCCGGGCAAAAAATTCATAGCGCATTGCTATGAGGATATCGAACGAATAGACCTTTTCGACCAGTTGAAGGACATTGCAGCTACAGGCAGCGATGAAGACATCACTGTGCTGATTGGCCCTGAAGGTGATTTCTCGCCCGAAGAAGTCAATATGGCTTTGGAGCATGGTTACCAGTCGATCACTCTCGGCACCAGTCGCCTGCGTACAGAAACAGCAGCATTGTCTGCCACCATGATGACACAACTGGCTCTTCGCAAATAAGTAAACATATTTTCGTCGTTAGGTATATTAATGATGAGAAAAACATTTTCACATTCAACTCTTGCCCTTGCAGCACTGTGCCTTCTTGTCGTGTTCAGTAGCTGTTCGGGCAATGATTATGTCAATGTGATGCCAGCCAACAGCACAGCGGTTTTGGCCGTTGACATGGCAGCATCACCACAAGAGAGTAGGGACAATCAACAGAGCAATCCGCTCATGAAATTGCTTCATCTCCAGGATGTAGGAGATTGTGGCCTCGACTTGTCTGCCAAGCTGTATTTTTTCGAAACAGCTGATGGCAATATCGGTGCATTGGCCAAGGTCAATGATGAAGACGACCTCAAGTCTTGGTTGGGCGAATTGTCAAAACACCATGTATGCCAACCAACAAAATCCTATAAGGACTTTCAGTTTACAGTTGTCAAAGACTCCTGGCTCTTGGGATATTCCAATCATGCCTGTCTGGTGATGGGGCCGTTTTTGCCTGCCCAGCATGCAGAGGCACGCCGACAGATGGCCAAATATCTGGCACAGGAAGAGGAAGACGGCATACAGGCCACACCGCTTTTTGAACGTTTGTCTGCCTTGGAGGGACAGGTTACTCTCGTTGGTCAGACAGCGGCTTTGCCCCAGCAGTTTGTTGCCCCGTTCATTCTTGGCGCACCAGCCAATGCAGAGCCCTCGCAAGTGATGCTGGCCGCTTCGTTCTCCAAATCGGTTGACGGCATATTGGAAATCAATGGTGAATCATTCTCGTTCAATGAGAAACTGAACCAGCAGTTGACCGACAACAAGAAGATGCTGAAACCCATCCAAGGCAAGTATCTCCATTGCCTGTCGTCGGATGCCGTGATGGGACTTTTTCTGAACGTAGAAGGCAAGTCGTTCATCGACATTCTGCACCAGAACAAGCCTTTGCAGGCATTGCTTGCCGGAGTGAATACCGCCATTGACATGGACAATATCATCCGTAGTGTGCAGGGCGACATGATGCTTGCCTTGACCAGTTATCAGGGTGAAGACATGTCGTTGCAGATGGCCGCCCAATTGGCTGATGCCAAGTTTCTCGACGACGTAGATTATTGGAAGCAATCATGTCCCGCCGGCAGTCGCATCACCGATTGGCAACCCCAGGCCTATTGTCTGACCAACGGTTCCACTTCCTATTATTTTGGTGTGAGCAACGACAAGCAGTACTTTTCAGGCAGCACCCGGGAATTGGCCCTTGCTTCCATTGCAGGAGCACCCCTTTCGCTGTCTTCCAAGGTGCTTGACAAGGTCAAGGGCCAGCGTTTCTCCATGATACTCAATGTCAACGCCCTTATGGGTGCTTTTTCAGCAGCCCCGATGGTGAAGTCGCTGACTGCACCGCTGCTGGGCGAAGTGAATACAGTAATCATCAATATCAAGTAATGCAATCAATAGCTTTTCATTCTGTTGTACCACAGGTCTTTTCTCACGTCGGTCAGTTGTCTTCCGAAATCTGGCAGCAGGATGTGACTTTTGAGAAGGGACACCTGCATTTGGTCCTGGCCGATAGCGGCAAGGGCAAGAGCACCTTCTGCAGTTATGTGCTGGGTTATCGGCGCGACTATGCCGGAAGCATATTGTTCGACCAGCAGGACATCAGGTCGTTGAAGGTGGCCGATTGGGTGAATGTGCGCCAACAGCACATCAGTTATCTGTTTCAGGAACTGCGATTGTTTCCCGAACTTACCGCATTGGAGAATGTGCTGATCAAGAACAAGCTCACGGGCTTCAAGTCGCAGCAGCAGATAGAGTCGTGGTTTGAGCGGCTGGGCATTGCCGACAAGCTGCATGCCAAAACAGCCCATCTCTCTTTCGGACAGCAGCAACGTGTGGCAATGATCAGGACATTGGTACAGCCATCCGATTTCATTCTGGTGGATGAGCCCATCAGTCATCTCGATGACACCAACTCGCACATCATGGGTGAGATGATGATGGAAGAAGCCCGGGCACAGGGTGCCGGAGTCATTGTGACGAGTATAGGAAAACACATGGATTTGGATTACGAAAAGACGTTCAGATTATGAATTTGGTTTGGAAATTATTGCGCCAGCATATCAGCGTACCCCAATTTGCCGGTTTTGCCTTTGCCAATCTTTTTGGCATGTTCATCGTGTTGTTCGGCTGGCAGTTTTATCAAGATGTGTTGCCGGTGTTCACCTCGCAAGACAGTTTCATGAAGGCAGACTATCTGATAGTGAGCAAGAAGATTGGTATGGCAGGCACCTTGTCGGGCAGCAGCAACACATTCACCGCTGCCGAGAGCGACGACTTTGAAGCACAGCGTTTTGTGGAGAAGGTGGGAAAGTTCACATCCACCGAGTATAGGGTAGATGCCAAGATGGGCGTCAACGGACAGCCGGTATTGAGTTCGGAACTCTTCTTTGAGAGTGTGCCTGATGAATTTGTGGATGTGCCATTGACCTCGTGGACCTATACCGAGGGCAGCAAGGAAGTACCCATCATTCTGCCCCGTTCTTACATCAATATGTATAACTTCGGTTTTGCCCAGTCGCGTTCATTACCCAAAATCAGCGATGGACTGGTGGGTATGATTGATTTTCATATCTTTATCCATGGCAATGGCCATCAAGACGAGTACAAGGGCAAGGTGATAGGATTTTCCAACAGGCTCAGTTCCATTCTTGTGCCACAGGCGTTTATGGACTGGAGCAATGCCTATTATGCTCCCAACATCCAATCAGAACCTACACGGCTGATTGTTGAGGTGTCAAATCCTGCCGATGAAGGCGTCACCAAATATCTGGACAAGAAAGGGTATGAGGTGTCTGACGACAAGCTGCAAAGCGAGAAAACCACCTACTTCCTGCGCATGATGGTATCGGTAGTGATGGTCATCGGCATCATCATCAGTGTGCTGAGTTTCTATATCCTGATGCTGAGCATATATCTGCTGGTGCAGAAGAACACCACCAAACTGGAGAACCTGCTCCTCATCGGCTATCATCCTTGGCGGGTGGCCATGCCTTACAGTCTGCTCACCATCATCCTCAATGCTGTGGTGCTGGTTGTGGCACTGGTGGCCGTGGTCTATGTGCGTGGCTACTATATGGATGTCATCGAAACCCTGTTGCCGCAGATAGAGAGCGGCGGAATGTGGCCTGCCATCAGTCTTGGCATCATGCTGTTTGCTCTCGTGTCGGTGGTCAACCAGTTGGCCATCTATCGCAAAATCATGCGCATCTGGTGGCGCAAGGAGTAATGAACCATCACTTGTATTGCACCTGCTGATAGCCCACGAGACGGTCGGTTCTGCCTCCCTGTATCCGGTAATAGACAAGAGCCTGATATTTGTTTTCCGTTTGGTAATAACTGCCTTCGGTAGGCATGATTTGTGATGTTCCCGAATCGTCAATCATCACAAACTGGTAAGAATAATACCCCTGTTTCTGCATGATGGTGGCGGTGTAGCACTGGTTCAGTTCGTCATAGCACATTTCAAATTCAGGTGTAAACTGGTTGTTGGTCCATGTGCCGTTGACATACACCCGTCCCTTCACCCGTCTGGGGCATTTCAGCGTATAATGCACAAACACATAGTCGCTGGCGATGTCATTTTCCACGTTGTCGCTGTTCCTGATGTAGAAAGCGCCATTGGCGTCTTCGTCATAGATATAGTTGGGGCGCGGCTCGCAGGCAAACGGGTAGGCGTGATAGTTGCTGCCATCCCAGGTGATGCTCTCCAGCCCCATGGTGGTGTGGGTCACGTCGAGCACTTCAAACTTATGGTATTCATTGCCCGCCTTGAATATCAAATCTCTGTTGTGTTCCCATTTCAGCCCTTTCGGCATGATGTATTGTGGTTGGGCATTGATTTTCGCATTGTCCCATCTGCCGTTTTGCATCACTACCGTACTGATTTGCGACATAGGGTCGATGACAGTCAATGCACCGTAATCCACTGCCATGCTGATTTGCTGATGCTCCTTGTTGGTGTCAATGTCGGTATTGGTCGTTGCTGCAAGTTGCACTCCCATGGCATTTTCATACACCATGAAACAAGCGGTGAACATGGGGCGGTTGTCATCGTTCTCATCATAAACGGTGAGCTTGTAGTTGCCGCTCATTTTCAGTCGGCAATGTTCATTGGGAATGGTCAACCGGTAATGCGTATAAATCACATTGGTATTGATTGACTCCTCATAATCCTCAATCTGGTTGCCCTCATAGAAGCCCTCGATATAGTCGTTGT
Source organism: Bacteroidales bacterium (assembly GCA_004557285.1). Lineage (GTDB taxonomy): Bacteria > Bacteroidota > Bacteroidia > Bacteroidales > Bacteroidaceae > Prevotella. The sequence continues at coordinate 4,723 of SFEK01000093.1, forward strand.
CAAACAAACCTTCAGACACAGTCCAGTCGGCCTCGCAGTGTTCTATCTTGTATATATAGCGGTGATAGGTGTGTGTGAGGTCATCAAAACTGATGTTGATGCGGTCTTTGGGATTGTTGCTGTTGAGTCTTACCACGGGCGGCGACAACCAGTCCTGTCCTGCCACCACCTGCAGCGAGGCGATGTTTTTTTCATAAATCTCGTTTTTCTGTGCATGGGCGCAACAGGCAAGCAACGCCATCAGCGGTGTTAGACAGACTCTCATGGATATTTGTTTTTATAGGATTACATATTGATATAACGGCACAACCGCCGGTTTATTGTTTGTTGGCTATCCTCACCACGGCAATACTTGTTTCGTAGAGCAGATAGATGGGGCACGACACCAGGAGCAGGGAAAACACGTCGGAAGTGGGGGTGATGACCGCTGCCACAATGAGAATGATGACAACAGCATGTCGGCGATAGCGGCGCATGAAGCCTGCAGAGAGCAATCCCATACGTCCAAACAGCCAGGCCATTACAGGCATCTCGAATACGATACCCATCGTGAGGCACATCACCATCATGGTGCTGATGTATGAGGGCAGGGCAATCATGTTGGTCACTTCGCCGCTCACCTGATAGGTGCCCAGAAAGCGGAAGGTAAAGGGAAATATGAGAAAATAGCTGACTGCTACACCGAGCATGAACATGAGATAGCCGCTGCCCACCATGGCGACGGCATATTTACGTTCGTTGTCATGTAGTGCCGGAGAGACGAAGCAGAACAGCTGGTAGAGCATATAGGGCGATGCACACAACACCCCAGCACACATCGCCACCTTGACATGTATGAGAAACTGTTCTGCCAGTCCGGTGTTGATGAGCTGCACATCAAAGACATCAGCCGATGCTTCGCCCACCAGCTCCACAAAACTGGTCATCCATCGGTAAGTGATGAAACCTGAGTCTTTGGGGGCGAGCACGATGTCAAACAACTGGCCCTTGAAGAGAAATGCAGCCATGCCGCAGACAACGGTCACAAGTAGTATCTTGAGCAGCACGGTTCTGAGCACATCAAGATGCTCCCAGAAACTCATCTGCTGTTCATTGTTTCCCATCCTGTTGCTCTTTGTCGTTGGCGGTGGTGTCCTTGATGTCCTTTTCCACCTCGTTCATTCCATCCTTGAACGAGCGCACGCCCTTGCCCAGTCCTTTCATGAGTTCGGGAATCTTCTTGCCGCCGAAAAACAGCAGCACGACCAAAGCGATGAGCAGCACTTCTTGCATACCAATGCCACCGATAAATAATGTCTGTATCATAATCGTTTGTTTGTTAATCCTTCATTGTCTTGAGTCGTTCCACATATTGGTCAATCCTCTGCATCTCTGCCGGGATGTCGATTTCCTGTGGACAATGTTGTGTGCACTTGCCACAACCTATGCAGTGGTTGGCCTGTCTCATCCGGGGCACACTGCGGTCGTAGCCCACAAGAAATGCCCTGCGTGCACTGCGGTAGTTCTCGTCTTGTGTTGACGAAGCCATATAACCCTTGTGGATGCACTTGTTGTAATGTGCAAAGATGCCCGGAATGTCAATGCCATAAGGGCACGGCATACAGTATTGGCAGGTGGTACAGGGCACCGTGGGATATTTCATCAGCATCTGCGCCGTTTCTTCCAGCAAGACCATTTCGTCCTTGGTGCAGGGTTCCAGCGGCGAATAGGTGCGTATGTTGTCCTGCAAATGCTCCATGTAGGTCATGCCGCTCAGCACTGTAAGTACCCGTGGAAAAGAACCGGCAAAGCGGAAAGCCCATGAAGCGATGCTGTCTTCTGGCCGACGTTGTTTCAAACTGGCGTTCAGATGGTCGGTAAGGTCGGCCAGTCGGCCACCGAGCAGCGGTTCCATCACGACCACTGGAATGTTGCGCTTGTCGAGTTCGGCATACAGATAGTCGGCATTGTAGTTGCTCCCCGAAGCATGACGGTAATCCACATAATTCAGCTGTATCTGCACAAAATCCCATTTAAACTCATCGTGCCTTGACAGCATATAGTCGAAACTCTTGATGTCGCCATGATAGGAAAATCCCAGATGGCGTATGCGCCCCTCTTCACGCTCCTTGAGCAGAAAGTCAATCAGGTGGTTGTCGAAGAATCTTTCCTTCAGCGTGGGCACTCCTTTGCCGATACCCACGACATGCAGCAGGTAATAGTCGATGTAGTCTGTCTGCAGGTCGCGCAGCGAGTTGCGGTACATCTCCACCGACGTATCAAAGCTCTCTTTGGGGCTCAAGCCCTTGTCAATCACATCGAAGTTAGACATCTTGGTGGCGATGTAATACGATTTTCTTGGATGTCGTTTCAAGGCAATGCCTGTCACCTTTTCCGAAAGTCCCCGGCAGTAGGGTGGTGCGGTGTCAAAATAATTCACGCCATGGGCAATGGCATAATCCACCAGAGCGTTGACAGCTTCTTGGTCAATCTCCTCGTCCTTGCCGTCGGCGGCTTCTTTTGTGGGCCAGCGCATGCACCCATAGCCCAGAATCGACACCTGCTCGCCGGTTTTGGGATGTTTGCGGTAAGTCATCTTGTCGGTAGGCACCTCTTCATGGGGTTTCTTGCCTTCAGTCGGTTTGCTGTTGGTGGTACAGGCCGCAAGAGCTGTAGTGGCTGCTGCACCCATGCCAAAGAGTTTCAAGAACTCACGGCGGTTGATCTTCTTTGGTTTGTTCATGATGTTCTGTTTAATGGATGCTTATATCATTCGATGACGCTCATGTCCTTCTACATAGATGGCACTGAACGGACGGGCAGGGCAAAGCTGTTCACAGGCTCCGCAGCCGATGCATCGTTCGGTGTTCACGGCAGGAATACGGGGCGACTCCTCATCACCGGCTACCGATGGTATCATCTGTATGGCACCTACAGGACAATGACGGGCACAGTTGCCGCAATCCACGCCTTCGGTCAGCGGCAGACAGTTTTTCTTCACCCACACGGCATGGCCAATCTGTATCGACAGTTTTTCATCATCCGTCACCCTTCGGATAGCCCCCGTGGGGCACACCTCAGAGCATCGGGTACATTCCCGACGGCAATAGCCACGCTCGTAGGAGGCTTCAGGCTGCATCAGTGTTTCCATTCGAGTAGATGGCCGCAGCACACCGTTGGGACACACCGACACACAGAGTTGGCAGGCGGTGCAGTGTTGCGACATGTGGGCCAGACTTTTGGCTCCAGGGGGAACGATGGGCGTGCGGCGTTTCGGTATCTGTTTGTCTTCAATCACGGCCAGTCCTCCATCCACCTTCTTCTCTTGAGCCTTGATGGCAGCTGCGGCCAGCGTGGTGGCAGTGACTGCGAGAAAAGCACGGCGCGACGGGTCAGTCTCATGTTTGCATGCCGAAGACCTCGACTCTTGTTTAGCACCAATTCCTACCCGTTTGATACCTATGGCTCCATGCCGGCAATTGCCTATGCAGTCCATGCACATCACACAACGGCTACCGTCTATGTGGTGGTTGTCGCCATCGATACACGATGCCTTGCATTGGCGTGAACACAGACCGCAGTTGTTGCACTTGTCTTTGTCGATGGTGATGCGAAACAGCGCATGGCGTGACAACATCCCGAGCACGGTGCCCACCGGACAGATGGTGTTGCAGTAGGTTCTTCCGTTGAGCCAGG
>SFEK01000005.1 GCA_004557285.1 Bacteroidales bacterium
CCCCCTGCCCATGTCGAGGGTGATTGCCGCACCTTGAAGATAGTTTGACGATGAACGTGTGGTGTGGGCACGCAATGTGGATGTCTGGGTGAAAAGCGTGTTCAGTGCCGACCATTTGCCATAACTGTTGTTGTTGTTCATCACCAGTCCCAGCCCCATGTGCAGGCGATAACGTCCCACGACAAGTGCCTCTACCCTACCCAGCTTCTTCAACAAGAGATAGAACGAGTAATAGTCGTAGCCGCACGAGTTGCCTTGGGCAAAAAAGGGTTCGCCCGCATCCTTTGATGCCACCATGCCCAGTTTAACCCTGTCACCATAGCTGAAGGAATATTTTATGCCATGCTTTGTGCCGTCGCCCAAATAGGCATCATCGTCACCCTCACGCTTGTAACAAGGGATGGAGGCCTGCACCAATGCCTGATGCTTGCCGTATTTTCGCAGTTGGCGCATGGTGGGAAAAAGGGGTTTCTTCCTTTCACCGACATAGGTGAAACACATGAGCAGGCGTTTCTTGTAATAGTCGATGTCTTTCATGATGACGAGTTCGCCAAACGACTTCATCCCGTCATAACGTTCGATATAGGCAAGGATGCCATTCACCTCTTGCTCGGTGAGAAAGGGAAACTGTTCAAGGTCTTCGCGCGTGGCGGTGTTGATGTTGATGGGGTTCTGCTGCAAGTCTTCAAACAATTCGTAATAGCTATCCCATGTGGCTGATTCATATTCCTCCATTTGCGAAAGATTGAACAACAGCTGTTCCCAATCCATGGTTTCCTGTGCCCTTGCGGCGCCTACACCAAAACATGCTACCAAAAACAGAAGACATCTAATACACATTGGCAATGATCGACATCACATAGGGCGAATATATTCTCCAGGCAGTATAGGAAAAAAGGAAGAGCACGCTCAGCCAGATGGAACAGACCATGAGGAAATGTTTGGCCACCATCCTTTCAGACAATTGGTTCATCGAGCGGTTGTGCATACGGTTGATGACAAACAACAAGAGTTCATAGCACCAGATGCCTGCCGTTACGCCGATGAGCGAACCGCCGATGATGTCGCCGACATAGTGCACACCAAGGTAGATGCGCGAATAGCAGACACCCAACGACCATACCAAAAGAGACACCATAAGCCATTTCTTGCGGAAAGCAAGTGAGAGATAGGTGGCCACTCCCATGGCGTTGGCGGCATGACTCGACACAAAACCATAACGGCCGCCGCGATAATTGCCCACATAATGCAGCATGTTGCTGATTTCGGGCTCATGGGATGGGCGCAACCGTTCGACCAATGGTTTGATGACTGAAGATGACACTTGGTCGCTGAGGGCAATGACCAGCACCAGACCGAGCAGAAAAAGGCCTGCCTCTGCCCATTGTTTCTTGCAAGTGAGCAACACATAGCTCAATGCCAGAATCATTGGTGCCCAGGCCACATTCTTGGAAAGCCTTTTCCACAAGTAATCAGAGAATTGTCCTCCGTCATAATTCAATGCAACGGTCAAAGTTTTATCAACATCGTCCATGGCATCTATGATTGACCAAACACAGTCAAAAGAAGCCAATATCATCAATGTCAGTTCTAAGAACAACAATGCCAACCCAATTTTTTTCATCGATGCCATTTACAATTTCGGCAAAAATAGACAATTTTGGCGAATAAAAGAATATTATTTGAAAAAAACTGTGCTTTTATCATCAATAATTATTTTCCAGAGGATGTTTATTGCGGTTATGGCACAAATTGGCAATCATTGTCTGAGGGAGAAAAAGCATCAGGGGCAGCAAGCGCATCGCACCTACTGCCCCTGACAAAAGTTACATATCGGCTTATTCCACCGGATGATTTTCTTCAAAGATGGCAAGACGCCTGTCCATTTCTTCAATCTGTGCATCGGTGATGAACGAAGTGCACACACGCAGACCGTTCTGGCAACTGCCAGTGGTCTTGAGACAAATGCCGCTCACACCATAATACAACAGTTCGCGGGCAAGCTGACCTCCCGTGAGCCCAGGATAACCGATGGTGAAATAGAATCCGTCGGCAATAGGCTCATCAAGGTCTTTGTCGTATACCACATAGAACTTGTGGCGTTTGAATATTTCCTTCAGTTTGCCTGCCCTTACACCATAGATGCTGATTTCGCCACGGAAATCATACTCACCGTCGCTGGCAGCCTTCATCATGGCAGCCATGGCATATTGTGCACTGTGGCTGGTGCCTGACGAAAGGGCATAGAGCATACGGGTAGAGAACACCAGTCCGAAAGGAAGTCCTTCATAACGGTGGGCAAGGTCATCATAATGGCGACGGAACAGCGCATTGCTGATACATACCACGCCAATACGCTCGCCGGCATAACTGAATGCCTTGCTGCCACTGATAAACAGCATATAGTTGTCCGTGTAGCGGGCCACCGATGGCTGGTAGGGAGCCTGGAACGGTGTGCTCAGGTCCTTGCGGAAATCCATGGCAAAATAGGCCAGGTCTTCCATCACGATGGTGTCGTATTTGGTGGCCAGTTCGCCGATAGCCTTCAGTTCGTCTTCATTGAAACAAATCCACGAAGGGTTGTTGGGGTTGCTATATACCATGGCGCAGATATTGCCCTTTGACAGATAGCTCTCCAGTTTGGGAGCCAACTTGTCGCCACGATAATCATACACGTCGAAGGTTTCATATTTCACGCCCATCACCTGCAGCTGCATCTTCTGAACGGGAAAACCGGGGTCGATGAAGAGCACGGTGTCCTTCTTCTTGTCACACTGCGAACAGGTGAGAAACGATGCAAACGTACCTTGCATACTGCCGCACACAGGCACACATCCCTCAGCGTTGACATCCACACCGATGAATGCCTTGACAAAACGTGAGGCCTCTTCTTTAAGTCCGGGATAACCCTGAATGTCGGGATAAGAATGGGCTATGCCATCCTGCAGAGCCTTGACCTGGGCATCCACGCCCACCTGCGATGCAGGCAGTCCGGGGATACCCATTTCCAGTTTGATGAACTCCACTCCCGATGCCTTTTCCGACTGTGCGGCCACCGACTTCACTTCACGGATGGTGGCTTTCTCAAAGTCTTCTATGCCCAGTGAGCCGATGATGCCGTCGACCAGAGACTTGTCAATTGGAGTATTTCTCATAGCCTTGTTATTCTCCAGCTTCCATTCCTAATTTCAATGCCTTGATATTGGCATCAACCACTGCGTCTCCCTTGCGTCCAAACACACTGCGGATGGCTTTTTCCAACTGCTCCTGACCAAGGCCAAGGGCATGGAGGGCAGCACCCAGCAGTATGACATTGGCCGAACGTGGCACTTCGTTCTCCTTGGCCATGGCCTCGATGTCGATAAAGCGCACATTGCCCATTTTGCCGTATTCAGCCTTGATGTTCTCCATGTCGGGATAGTTGGGGATGTTGACAAACGGAACACTTGAAGTGATGATCCATCCTGTCTCCTTGTTGAGATATGGCAGGTAGCGCAGGGCCTCCATGGGTTCCATGGAAATGATGACGTCGGCCTGTCCAAGAGCGATGAGGTCGCTGTTGATGGGGTTTGACGAGATGCGCAGGTTGCTCTGTACATCACCGCCACGTTGTGACATTCCGTGTACTTCGGCCTGTTTGATGTAAAGTCCCTCGTTGATGGCAGCTTCGCCTATGATGGTAGCGATGGAGAGGATACCCTGTCCTCCCACACCACAAAGAATAATGTCGGTTTTCATGTTATTTTTTGGCTTTAAGTTTCTTTTCCCTAAGATGTCTCTGTAACGTTTGCATACACTCACGGCAAGGAATGATGACACTCACTCCATGATACTCGATTTCCTCGCGCAGTATCTTGGTGATTTCTGGCATGTTCTTGGGCAGTGGAACAACTGTCTTCAGGTGCTCCTCAGCCACGCCAAGACCACGGCAGATGGCTTCAATCTTGTTGGTGCCGGCCGAATCTTGACCACCAGTCATACCTGTTGTCAGGTTGTCGCTGATGATGACGGTGATGTCAGCACCCTCATTGATGGCATCAAGCAGACCGGTCATGCCTGAGTGAGTGAAGGTAGAGTCGCCTATCACTGCCACAGCGGGCCACTGTCCGGCATCGGCAGCACCCTTGGCCATGGTAATACTTGCACCCATGTCAACCGTTGAATGAAGGGCTTTGTAGGGAGGCAATGCACCCAAGGTGTAGCAACCGATGTCGCCGAATACCCTTGCATTGGGATAGGCTTCAAGCACCTGGTTGAGCGCAGCATAAACATCACGGTGTCCGCAACCTTGGCAGAGTGCCGGCGGACGTGGTGTCACGTTCTCGCTCGGAGCATAACACTCAGCAAGAGGCATACCCAGTGCCTTCTTCACGATGTCGGGGTTCAACTCGCCTGTGCGGGGCACATCACCGGTAAGACGACCCTTGATGGTGGCATTGCCAGGCATGACACCGGTAAGCACATCCTCGATGAAGGGCTGGCCTTCTTCGAGCACGAGCACGGCATCACATTCTGCGGTGAGGCGGCGCAGCAAGTCTTTGGGCAATGGATACTGGCTGACCTTCACTACGGGGAAGGGGCAACCCTCGGGATAGCACTCGTTGAGATAGTTGAACGCAATGCCGCTGGCCACGATACCCAAACTCTTGTCGGCTGCGTCGATGTACTTGTTGAAACGGCTCTCGACAGCCTCCTGTTCCAGTTCAGGCTGCATGGCAGTAACGATGTCGTTGCGCTTGCGGGCCATGGCTGGCAGCAATGTCCATTCGTTGGCCTTGGCCACAAAGTTCATTTCGTTCTCCTTGCGTGGTTCATCGGCAATCTGCACCACTGCCCTACTGTGGGCCATACGGGTGGTTACACGCATAAGGATAGGCAGATGGATGCGCTCGCTCATGTCGTAGGCAAACGACATCATGTCGTATGCCTCCTGCTGACTTGCTGGTTCAAGGCATGGCATCATGGCAAACTTGGCATAGAAACGGCTGTCCTGCTCGTTCTGTGAAGAGTGCATCGAGGGGTCGTCGGCCACCAATACCACCAGACCGCCATTGGTGCCTGTCATGGCAGCATTGACAAACGGGTCGGCACATACATTCAAGCCCACATGCTTCATGCAAACCAAGGCTCTTTTGCCCATAAACGACATACCCAATGCTTCTTCCATGGCAGTCTTCTCATTGGTTGACCAGCGGCGGTGTACATTGCGCTCCTTGGCAAGGGGCGAATTTTGAATATACTCGGTGATTTCCGTTGACGGAGTGCCAGGATAAGCATACACTCCACTCAAGCCTGCATCTAACGCACCTTGAGCAATAGCTTCATCTCCTAATAAAAGTTTTTTCATAGTATGGTAAATTGATTGTGAATATTTTTTCCTTATTGGGTGGTGCTTATTTCAGCTCCACCTTCAAGGGTTTGTAAATAGATTCAAGGGTTTCTGTGGCGCGCAGTTTCCATTCGTTGAAGCTACGCACATCGTTCTTGCTCCATGCCGAACCGAAAAGATAGGTGTATTTCTCGCCCGGCTGATAGGTGATGACGCCCACGGTGTGGCCTGCATTGCCGTTGGTGGGATTGTCATACATCATATTACGAGTGGCTTTCACGCCGTTGGGGAACAGTGCACCCGTATATATCTGGAAGTTCTGTTTCGTGGGATTGTCTGTAGGGTCAGCATACAGCACATAGTTGTCGCCGAGGGCTATGCTCTTGGTGTCTTCGCTGTGTATCACTACGCCTGCCACCATGTCGCGGGGAGTGGTCAGTCCTTCATACCAGACGGTCATGCTGTTGAAGTTGCTACCCTTGTCAAGACTGATGATGCGGTGTTCCACCACCTGCTTGTCATTGCCCACGCTGAAGGGGTTGTAATCCAGCTGTACCGTGAAGCGCAGCGGACCGTTGTCCAATATCTTGTAGGTTTTATAGCAGTAAGGCAACATCATTTCGCCCTTGTCATCGAGCAGTGCCGGAGCACCACAACCCAAGGTGGGACCTACCTTATAGCAATCCAGTCCGTAGCCATGGTCATAATGATAGGTGGTGGTCATTTCCATCTCGTGGGCCTCTTCATGCTTGCCGGCCTTCTTCAGTTCTTCAATCTTGGCATGGTTGCCAAATTCGGTAGCATAGCGTTTCTCCACTTCCAGGTCGGGGGTGTTCTTCACCCACACATCCACACCAAAGGCTCGCTCGCCCTTTCTCTGCAAGGCAGGACCATACACACGATAGGCCGTGCGGTCGTTTTCCCAGGCGATGTCATCCACACGTTCAGGATATTGCCTGCCGCAAACCACCGTGTTCATTTTCTTGGGCGTGCCCTTGGTACAGGTAAATTCGGCAGTGCCCTTGGGGCGCACACTGGCATCGATGAGCAGTTTGCCATCATAGGTCAGCTGGTAAGCCACCTGCTGTCCGAGAGCGTTCTTCACGACAAACGGCTCTCCTTGTTTGATGCCCAGACGGCTAATCACGGCAGAAGCATCCACTTCAACCAGCTGTTGCCGCTGCACGGTAGATTCGTTGGTCACTGTCACTGTCACATCATCAGCCATGGCCGGCATGAATGTCCCTGCAAGACACAAGGCCATTGTGCTGAAAATCCTGTTTGTTGTCATTGTCTTCATCATATTTTGTCAGTAGAATTAGTTGTCCTTGCCATTACCTTATTATATTATATAGGGCAGCATCTTTTGCGTGGGTTATTTCTGCTTCAGCTGTTCGTTGAAAAACTGTGCAATTTGTCTGAGCAGGTGGTTGCGGGTGTTGCCGCCATAGATGCTATGGTTGCGGTTGGTGTAGATGTTCATCTTGAAATCCTTGTCGGCCTGCACCAGTGCCTCGGTATATTCATAGGCATTCTGCGGATGCACATTGTCATCGGCATGACCGTGGCAGATGAGCAACGCACCGTTCAGGTTGTTCACACGCTGAATGGGGTTGGTGTCATAGCCCGAGGGGTTTTCATTGGGCGTACGCATATAGCGCTCAGTGTAAACACTGTCGTAAAAACGCCAGTCGGTGGGAGGTGCCACAGCCACACCGGCCTTGAACACGGGGCGTCCTTCGCTCATGCTCATCAAGGTGTTGAAACCACCAAAGCTCCATCCCCAGATACCGATGTTGTCTTTGTCCACATAAGGCAGTTTGCCGAGATAAATGGCTGTCTCCACCTGGTCTTTTGACTCCAGTTCGCCCATCTTCAGATAGGTGCATTTTTCAAAGTCGGCACCACGACCACCGGTTCCCCGGCCATCGACACATACCACGATGAACCCCTGCTGTGCCAGATACTCATCATAGAGCGAGTTGCCGCCGATGGAACCCAACTGCCAGGCGTTGACCACCTGCTGACTGCCCGGACCGCTATACTGCCACATGATGACAGGATATTTCTTGTTGGGGTTGAAGTCTGCGGGTTTAATCATCACACCATTGAGCTTCACACCCTCTGAGGTGGTAAACGTAAAGAACTCTCGGCGTGAGATGCCGTATGGAGCCAGCTGTTCTTTGAGTGCATTGTTATCTACCATGGTGGTGAGTGCCTTGCCTGTGGCATCGCAAAGCTGTGCCATGTAAGGGGTGTTGCAATCGCTCCACTGATTCACAAAATATTTGAAGTCGCTGCTGAAAAGTGCCGTGTTCCAGCCCTCTTTGTTGGTCAAGCAAGTGGTTTTACCGTTCTTGGCGGTGACATACACCTCACGGTTCATCGGATTCTTGCCCGCTGCCTGATAATACACATTGCCGGTCTTCTCGTCATAGCCATATACATTGGTCACCTCACCGTTGACCTTGGTGAGCTGTCGCTGCAACTTTCCTGTAAGACTGTAGAGATAGAGCTGCATGGCGCCGCTGCGGTCGCTGGCCACGAGAATGCTGTTGGGATATATCATGATGTTTTCCATGGCCTCTTCCTTGACATACTTGGCAACACTCTCCTTGACGATGAGCTTGCACACCGTGCTGCGCGGATTGGCGGCATAAAGGCAGAGTTCGTCCTGATGACGGTTCATGGTATATACAATCATTTTCTCAGGATCGGAAGTGGCTTTGATTCGTGGTATATAGCCATCAGCAGCCAGAGGCACCTGCAACTGTCTTGTCTGTCGTGCCTTGATGTCGAAACTATGCACGCTGACGGTCGAGTTTACCTCGCCGGCCTTGGGATATTTATAGGTATAAGTACCTGGATATGTGGCATATTCCTTGTTCTCGGGTTTCAAGCCCTTGTAGGTTTCCAGGGTGAACGAGCGCACCTTGCTCTCGTCAAACCTTATCCAGCAGAGCATGGTGCCGTCGGCATTGAAAGCCAGAGCTGAGTTGAAGGCAAACTCCTCTTCATACACCCAGTCGGGAATACCGTTGATGATTTCATTGCGCTTGCCGTCTTTGGTCACCTGACTCTCGGCGTTGCCATAGAGCAATTTCACGAGATAGATATTGTTGTCGCGTACAAAGGCCACCATCTTGCTGTCGGGCGACCAAACGGGAGTCTGCTGAGGACCATAGTCGGAGAGCTTCTCCAGACTGCGCTCGGCAATATTGTAGATGTAGTATTTGGCGGTGAAAGAGCGGCGATAGATACGCCTGGTTTCTGTCTGTATGAGCATCTTGGTGCCATCGGGACTCATGATGTAACTGTCAAACCTGCTGATGCGTTCGCCCACGGTGTTGTCCACATCAAAGAGCACACCCGAGGGCTTGCCTGTCTTGAAAGAATAACGCACCACTTTCTTGCCATCGTCGCTCACCATGGCATAGCTGTCGCCATCAGCAAGAGGGTTAATGCCGCTTACATATTTGGCGGCAAACTTGTTGTCGGTAATGTCTTTCAGCGAGAGCTTGTTGCCCGCAAAAAGACCGTCTGCGGTTATCATCAGAGCCGCACAGACCATAGTTATTAGTTTCTTTTTACACATAATGATTTATTTGCCTACAAAGTTAAAAAAAATATCAGTAACTTTGCACCATTATTCATTTAAAAGATATTAATTAGTCGAACAAATGGCCTATTCCTGCGATTTTCCCTATAATGATTTCGGTCATTGGCTGAAATCTCGCTTTCCCTTCAAGGTGCAGAAACTCACCATCAACGGTTCGTTCACCTGTCCCAACCGCGATGGCAGCATTGGGCGTGGAGGTTGTGCATTCTGCAACAACAAGACCTTTACGCCTGCCTATTGCCAGCCCACTGACAGCATCACCCAACAGTTGCAGGAGGGCAAGAGGTTTTTCAGCCGCAAATATCCCGACATGAAATACATCGCCTACTTTCAGGCCTATACCAACACATACGCCAAGCTCGACACACTGAAAAGGCGTTACGAAGAGGCATTGCAGGTAGATGATGTGGTGGGCATCGCCATAGGCACCCGTCCCGACTGTGTGGATGGCCCTTTGCTCGACTATTTGGAATCATTGGCCCGACACACCATGGTGATGGTGGAATACGGCATCGAGTCGGCCAACGACGAGACATTGAGGCGCATCAACCGTGGACACGACTTTGCCTGCTCTCAGCGTGCCATCAACGAGACGGCCCGTCGTGGCATCATCACGGGCGGACATGTGATTATCGGGTTGCCGGGCGAAGACCGGAAGGAAAGCATCCGCCAGGCTTCATTGATTTCGGCTACCCGTCTCGACATTCTCAAGATACATCAGTTGCAGGTGACCAAAGACACGCAGCTGGGCGAAACCTATATCCAGGAGCCGTTTCCCCTCTATACCGTGGACGAATACATCGGGCTTTTGGCCGAGTACATCGGTCATCTGCGCCCCACGTTGGTGCTTGAGCGATTTACCTCTCAATCGCCAAAAGACCTGCTCATCGCCCCGCACTGGGGATTGAAAAACCATGAGTTCACCAACCTCTTTGTCAATTATCTGCGCAAACACGGCATGTATCAAGGCATGTATTGCCATGACAACGACTGTATAGGCGGGGATAAAGTGGCCAATCATGCAACATCCCTTAAATGTGGAACCTGTGCTTTTTAGTGGCACGGTGTGGAGTGTTCGGACTGACAGAGCCACCGCCATAAGGCACGCCACGATATTGAGCATAGCGCTGCCTGATGTTATCTACATAGCCCACGGTTTCGGAGCCTCGCATATAGCCATATTTCACTACAGGGTCGTTGTAGCAGGCCGGTTGCTCCAAGGCCAGCACAAAGGGAGCCACATCACGCCACCGATGTGGGTTCTTGCCGTTTTTCCTTGCCAAAGCCATGGCATCCCTGATGTGGAAAAAACCGCCATTGTATGAGGCCAATATAAAACATTGCCGCTCCTGCATGTCGGGAATATCACGGAATTTTCCGTTGAGTTCCAGCAGATAGTTGGCTGCTGCACGGATATTGGGCTCGGGATTGAAAATCTCGCTCATGGGCAATCCCAGATATTGTGCCGTGGCAGGCATGATTTGCATCAGACCGCAGGCTCCTGCCCACGAACGGGCATTGGGGTCGAAGCACGACTCCTGATAGCACTGGGCAGCCAGCAGTCGCCAGTCCCAGCGTGCCACTGGGGCATATTTCTTGAACAAGGGGTCATAATGCGAGATGACGCCACCTGCCTTGTTGAGGAAGGGCGAATACACATGACGCTTCACCGCACCGCCCCTGAACAGTTGTCGCTGCTCCATGTTCACCTCAGCCAGCATGGCGGGTTTGTACCAGGCATTCAAACTGTCTGCCAACACCTTGTTGCTTGCAGCCACCGCCCACTGCACGTTGAGCGAGTCAACGCCTGCGCCGCAATAGATGACGGGTTGTGGGGTGTTCAGGTTTTTGGGCAGCGGAAACACGATGATGTCGCCCTCGCCGTCGAGCAGTCTTTTGACCATCTCCATGGTGTCACGACACAGTTCCACCCTCACCGACACGCCCATCTTCTGGGCAAAACGTTCACACAGCAGATACTGCGTGCCCATGCCCCTGCCGTGGTAGTCGTAATAGGTGGCAGGCCCCGACATGGTCAGCGCAATGAGTTCGCCATTGCTCACGATGTCGCTCATGGTAAAACACGAATCAGCGGGTATGGAGTCGGTCATCACCTCTCCCCAGGGAGTCACTACCCGTTGGTCTTTGCGGTCGGTGCACGACAGCCAGAGACAAACGACCGGCACCAACATGACAATATGCTTGAAATGATTTTTCATCCATTCTTCCTATATTGGCTACAAAAGTACGACATTTCTTGCAAATACCATATAAAAAGCGTAATTTTGCCGACAAAATTTCTATTCACTGTGTTAATGCGTAAATGAAAAAGCATGAAACCATTAATTGAACTTACACGTAAAAACATCTGGCTTCTTGATAGTTACAGCAGCCAGAGAAACCAAGACAACGATATGGGAAAAGCGGTGTGGCTCGATGCCAACGAAAATCCGTACAACCACCCATTCAACAGATACCCTGACCCTTGCCAAACCCTCTTGAAGCAAAGCATCGCCCATGCCAAGGGGCTCGACAGCCGACAGATATTCGTGGGCAACGGCACCGACGAGGCCATTGATGTGCTCTACCGCTGCTTTGCCGAACCGGGCACTGACAATGTGGTGTCCATCTCTCCCACCTGTGGCAGGTACAAGGTGTATGCCGACATCAACAACATCGAATATCGCACGGTGTCGCTCCACGACGGTTTCAGGTTTTCGCCACAGGAGATGCTTGGACGTTGCGACAGGCACACCAAGATGATATGGTTCTGCTCGCCCAACAATCCCACGGGCAATAATCTCGACCGTAACGATATCATCCATGTCATCGAGCACTTCGATGGTCTGGTAGTCGTTGACGAGACCTATGCCGACTTCTCCAACGAGCGTCAGTTCTCCAACGAACTCAACCGCTGGCCTAATCTCGTGGTGCTTCATTCGCTCAACGCTGCCTATGGCTGTGCGGCCTTGTCGGTGGGCATGGCCTATGCCTCAGCCGACATCATCGCCATCATGGACAAGGTGAAATATCCCTACAACGTGAACACGCCTTCACAGAAACAGGCAACTGAAGCCATCAAGGCTTTTCCCGACATGAACAAATGGGTGAAAATCCTGTTGCTTGAACGTGGCCGCATGATCGAGGCATTCAGTTTGCTACCTATCTGCGAGGCGGTATATCCCACCAATGCCAATTTCTTTCTGGCCAAGATGACCGATGCCACCGCCATTCACGACTATCTGAAACGTCAGGGCATCATGGTGCGCAACTGCACTGATATGCCGCTGTGCCACAACTGTCTGCGCATCACGGTGGGCACCAAGAGCGAGAACAACCAGCTGCTCTCTGCCCTAAGGCAGTATTGACGGGGCAAGCCTGACGACCCTCACCCCTGTCATCGACTTCTGCTTTTGCAGATAGGCAGAGAGTGTCTGGGGCTCTTCCACCACCTTGTGGCGCAGGCTCGATGCGTTGAGCAGGTGCAGCCCGTCCTTGTGCCACACGGCAAACCCTATATGCTGAATGTCCAATCCGTCGAGCTTGGTGGTCAGGGCCAATATATCGCCATTGTGAATGGTCTGCCGCAACAGTTTGGTGTTGCCTATCTTGGATTTTGGTATATATCTGAATTTTAGTTTGTTCAAGGCCTTTTCGGTATTGGCTATGGCGGGAATATCCTCGGGATGTGCTTTCAGCATCTTGTATTTCTCGGGATGTACCGACATGAAGCCCACCTTGATTTGCTGCCAGGCGGTAAAGGGTGGCACGGGTTGCTGTATTTCACGGCAAAGCCCTTTGCAGGTGTTGTCGGTTATCCACTCGGTGAAATAGTGCAGCCTGCTGACATACTGTGGTTTGCAGTCCTTACGGTAGCGTATGGTCAGCAGATTGTCGCAGAAATCCTTGAAGCGGTATTGCCCCTGTTGCAGGCACATGGTCAGCGCCACCACATTCTCCACATAGGTGGTGCAGTCGAGCTGTCTGAGGTTCACCACCAACTGTTCTTTGTCGTTCACCTCAAGGGTGTGTGCCACATAGGGCAGTCCCAGCAGTTGGCGGGCAAAGTAGATCACGGGATTGCTGATGCGCTTGGCTTTCCTGGCATCGCACAACAACCGCTCCACCTTGACACTGTCTTGTGGCTGATAGGTCACTTGATAAGCCCGGATGTTGCCGGTGCAGAGCAATAGCGCGACAAGCGCCAACAGATGTTTCATGTTTTTCATTTTCTTCCGATATTTATTCCAACGTATATGTTCAGCGAACCGAATATGTTGCTGGTAGAGAATTGGCTCTTGCGGTAGGTGTATGAATGGAGCACCGTGCTCATGCCGGCATAATATTTGGTGTTGTTCCACACCAGACCGAAACGCCCGATGCCGTCGATGTTGAAGTCGCCGAACTTGAAGTCGCGCAACGAGAACTCTGAGTCATACTGCAGGTCGCCGGTCGACTTCTTGTAGGCAATGCCCAAGGACAACGAGGCATCGAAGAGCCAGTTTTTGGCAAACACCCAGTTGTAGGCATATCCGCCCGACACGGCATACGAGGTATAATTCACCTTGCTGAACATCAGTCCTTCATCGAGTTGAACATCGCCAGCCTGCGGAGGAATATTGTTTTCCACCACCTGTTTCAGTTTCATGTAGTCGAGGTCAAGCGTGTGTTTGGCATAGGATATGCCTAACAAAGGAGAACCGCAACTGCGTTTCTGGCAGGTGCTCTGGCTGAATGCTGCAGGGTAAGAGAATTTCTTGTGGTTGAAGATGTAGTAGAGGTTGAATCCCTTGATGCCTACCGACATACCGGAGAAAGGAATGCCTTTGAGCACATTTTTATTCAGCCCATCACCCAATATGGCTTCCTTGATGCGGAAGTCATTGCCCGTCTTGCGGTAATAGAGGTCAATGCCGAACATCGAACTGTAAAGACTCAGTTCAAACTCTTTCTTGGTATCGTCGTTGCTGATGCGTCCTATGTCGAACGTGTAGCCCAGAAACACCCATCGCCAACCTAAATAAGGCCCGATTTTCACCGAAGGCCTTGGGGCAAAGGTGATAGACTGTCCCGACTTGCTCTCCAAGGTATATATCTCATAGGTGTTGGTGTTCTGCATCATCACCGTATAGTTATAGTGCTGAGGCTCAATGTAATTGGTGTCGATGTCGTTGAAATGCTTGAACCATCGGGTAAACACCTTTCCGATGCGTCTGAACACGGTTTTTCTCTTTTGTGGTTTCACCACCACGACAGTGTCTGTTTCCACACCGCTGTTTTCCTGCACCACAGAGTCTGTCTGTTCTGCAGCAGCCGCAGCCACTGCACACACCATCAACAGCAGGAGGAGTAAACAACGGGTGAAACGACCATTCATCTTGCGCCACGTGTTAAAATTTACCCAGTATTCTGTCCATCACCCAGTTCACGGGAGTGGCTGTCATACTGTCGCAGGTGCATACACCAATTCCTTGCAAGGCCTCCACCACGGCCTTGATGATGGGCAACTGCACATACTTCGGATTTTCTACCGTGATATATTCTGTGCCCGCTGAGGTGGTCAGCTGGATGGGGGCATAGTTATATACCGAAAAACTGAGCATACCCTTGTCGCCGATAATCTCAATACAGTCTTCGCGTGAGGAGTTGTGCCCCACAAAACACCACGACCCTGAGCCTGGCAAACCGCTTTCAAAACGGAAACAGGCACTCACGCAGTCTTCCGCAGGATACAGTCCCGCACGGTTGGCACATATTCCCTCTGCCTCGATAATCACGCCAAACATATCCTGCAGCAAGTCCAACTGGTGGGGGGCAAGGTCGTAGAAATATCCGCCGCCGGCAATGTCGGGCTGCAGGCGCCAGGGCATGTCAACCGATGAATTGTAGTCGAGGTCACGGGGCGGACAGGAGAAACGCACCTGCACGTTGAGGACATTGCCTATGGTGTTGGCCTTGAGCATATCCTTCACCTTGATGAAATAAGGCAGGAAACGACGGTAATAAGCCACAAAACAGGGAACGCCCGTCTGCTCGCTCACACGGTTGATGCGGGCACAGTCGTCATAGTTGGCAGCCAGTGGTTTTTCCACATACACCGGTTTGCCGGCGTGCATGGCCATGATGGCAAAGGTGGCATGGCTCGAAGGCGGGGTGGCTATATATATGGCATTCACCTCCGGGTCGTCAATCAGTTCCTGGGCATCGGTGTACCATTTCTTCACGCCGTGACGTTCGGCATACGAGCGTGCTTTCTTGCCATTGCGGCTCATCACGGCCACCACTTCCGAGCCCTCCACCTCGTTGAAGGCAGGACCTGATTTCGTCTCGGTCACCTCTCCGCAACCGATAAATCCCCATTTCAACTTTTTCATCAACTACTATCGTTTTATAGGTTTGTTCACAATCTGAATGCAAAGTTAGCAATTTTTATCCATGCAACAAAGCCATTTGTCAAGGAAAGTCATTATCTTTGCAAAAAATATTCATTCCGTTTTTACGTTGTTGATAAATAATGAGCAAAAAAGACATGAATCTAAAGCAAGAAATGAGTGCACAGCAAGCCTCTACCAATACACCACAGGAGAGCAATCAGCTCAAAGAAGCCATCGCAGAAAAAAACCGCAGCTACATCACCTGCATCAAAGAGGCATTTGCCTTGTTTGCCGGCAACGTGAAACGCATCGTCACCCACACATGGCTCTATGCGCTTGTCATGGGCATGGCCACGGCTTTGGTGCTCAACCTGCTATTCCGGCAGACGCTCTCTGACGAGATGACACCATCGGCCCTTTATGCCATTGCTGCCGCCGCCGTGTTCCAACTGCTCACCCTTACGGCTTTCCAGGCATCCATGATGCGTCTGGTCAACGGGCAACGCATTGCGTGGAACATCAAGCGCAGTTTGCGTATGGTGTTGCTCGGTGTGCTCATCGGCATCATCCTTGTCGTCATGCCCAACATCATCGCCACCATCATCTACCATGGCCCTGTACAGGTCACTTCCGACAACTATCTCCGTCTGGCAGCCATCCTTTGCTGTTGGTATGCCGTGGTCTATATCCTCTGTCTGCCCATGGTGCACACGGGCATGAGGTATTTCATCCTGCCCCAGGCTACCTTTGGCAGTGTATTGGGCAAGGCCTATCTGCACACATGGAGGCATTGGGGCTTCATCTTCACCACCATGCTGCTCACCCTGCTCTTCACCACTGTCATCGGTGCATTGCTGTCTCTACCCTGGCTAATCACCCTGGCTGCCAAGGCATGCTCTGAATATGGTGTGGCCGTATGGGGCGACCCTGCCGGTCTTCCCTCCTACTTCCCCCTCTTGCAGTTTGTCACAGCCACTGTGTCCACACTCATCTATGCCTATATCACCATCTTCATCATGTTTGTGTGCCTTTATATCCACGGCACCATCAACACCCGCGACAAAGAGCGCAAAGAGCAGAAACGCTTGTCGGCAGCATGAAATTGTCATACAACAATCATGCCATTCACCAATAATGCGTCTGAGGCTGAAGTAACGGCTGACATGAAGCAGGCTAAGGCACAGGTGTGCCACTATGCCGAAACGATGAACGTGAACGACAACATCGGACACACCACGCTTCACAAGGTGTATGTAATATATTAAGGTGTAGAGATGGTGGCCCGTGAAGAGGTGTAAGAGAGTGCCGACAATGCACCCTCTCAACCTGAAAAAACGGCTAAAAGAAAGAATGCCATCCTATTTGTTAATCTTTGTTATAATATCGGTAACGAAATAACAACGAGACGATATTTTTTGTACCTTTGCATCGTTTTTACGAAGAAAATAGGATATTAGCTTAATAATCAGACACTTACATTAAAATTCAGGCAACAGATGAGACAACTAAAAATTCAGAAAAGTATTACCAACCGTTCAAGTGAGGCTTTGGACAAGTATCTCGTGGAAATCGGACGCGCACCGTTGATTTCGATTGACGAGGAGATAGAGCTTGCCCAGAAAATCCGTAAAGGCGGTATAGAAGGTGAAAGGGCGAAAAACAAGTTGGTGACCGCCAACCTGAGGTTTGTCGTGTCTGTGGCCAAACAATATCAGCACCAAGGACTCACACTGACCGACTTGATTGACGAGGGAAACATCGGTCTGATCAAGGCTGCACAGAAATTCGACGAGACCCGTGGCTTCAAGTTCATCTCATATGCCGTATGGTGGATCAGACAAAGCATTCTGCAAGCCATTGCAGAGCAGAGCCGCATCGTGCGTCTTCCGCTCAACCAGGTGGGTTCGCTCAACAAAATCAACCACGAAATCAACAAGTTTGAACAAGAAAACCAGCGCCACCCCTCAGTGTCGGAACTTTCTGAGATGACCAAGCTTGATGAAGACAAAATCGGCCAGTCGTTGGCTGCCGACGGTCATCATGTGAGCATCGACGCCCCTTTTCAGGATGGTGAAGACAACTGTATGCTGGATGTGATGCCCAGCGGTGATGACAGCCGCACCGACCGTGTGGTGGATCATGAGTCGATGGCCCTTGAACTGAACACCGTGCTGAGCAAGGTGCTCAAGGAACGCGAAATCACCATCATCCGCGAATGTTTCGGCATTGGCTGCCATGAAAAAGGTCTTGAGGAAATCGGCGACCAACTGGGATTGACCCGTGAGCGCGTGAGACAAATCAGAGAAAAAAGCATTGCAAAACTCCGCGAAAGCGGCAATGCCAAGATTTTGATGAAATATCTTGGATAAATTTAACACCCCAAGCCGCTGTATTTGGAAATTTTGCTAGGTGGTGGTGTGAAAATCCAAAGTACCATAAAACTGTTGCTATTGCTTGGCTGTATGTTGCACATCAGTCAGGCAATAGCTTTTTCATACCGTCACCCGTTTCATGGTACCGACTCCATCATCTTTCAACGCATCATCAATTATGCCCAGCTGCACCCACAGACGGGCGACACGCTGCACACCAACTGCTATACCAGCTATCACATAAAGACCGACCGCCGGAATGTTGCCCTGCCGCTCGTGCCCACGATGTATGCCATATCAAGAGGAAAGAGAGAATTTGTAGGCGAAACGTTCAGCCATGTTGACCTGTGCAACAACACCTTGGTGAATGTGGTGACAAGGCTCGATGTGGGCACCATCCCCCACAATCGCAAGGCCATGCCCAGCATCATCAAATACATCCATCCCAACATCTATGGAGTGACGCTCTTCAACCGCGATGTGCTCTCACCATTCCACGAATACAACACCTCACTCTACCGCTACAGCATCACCCATCTGACTGACGACAGGGCGGAAATTGTGTTCATGCCCAAGCATTTCAACACCCAACTGGTGAGCGGAAGGGCCATTGCCGACAAAACCACAGGCCGACTGCTGACGGTGAAATTCGAGGGCGAACACGACCTGCTGCACTTCCGTGTGGAAGCCGAAATGACACAAGACAGCACCTACACCTTGCTGCCCAAGGTGTGCGACTTTACCACGACATTCCGCTTCATCGGCAACAAAATCACCAGCACCTTCCACACCGTGTTCAATGTGCCAAGCCAATGCCCCGACACGCTGACAGATAGCCACGACATGAAGATGATGGAACAAGTGCGGCCGGAAAAGCTCAGCACCGTACATTGTTCGCTCTACGACGAGCACCAACGGCAGAGCAGCCAAGACACCTCCTCCACCCGCAAGGACAACGGCTGGTGGAGACTCATCGAAGACCATGTAGTGAACAAGACCCGAGGCAATTTTGGCAGCGATGGACAAGGAAGTTTCAAGATTTCACCCATCTTCAACCCACTGTTCCTGAGCTACAGCCAGCGCAAGGGCATCACCTACAAACTCAAACTCGACGCTGAATACTGCTTCAGCGAAAACCATTCGATAGATATGTCGTTCAACGCCGGCTACTCGTTCAAGCAAGACAGGTTCTATTTCAAATGGCCCGTGAAATACACCTTCAACAAAAAGCGGAACATCTACCTGCGGGTGGAAACAGGACAAGGCAACCGCATCACCAATGCCAACATCGTGGAACAGGTGAAACACGAACAGCTTGACAACATCGACTGGAACAGCATGAACCTCGACTATTTCAAAGACTTCTATGTCAAGGTGACCAACAACTACGACCTATCCGACTATGTCTCCCTGCAGCCAGGCATGAGCTACCACAGGCGTTCGGCGGTTGACAAGACAGGATTTGCCGTGGCTGGCCGCCCCACCAAGTATTATTCGTTTGCCCCTACCCTACAACTGCAATACCGCCCCATGGGATGGCACGGCCCCATCATCACCGCCGACTATGAAAGGGGCGTCGATGTGGGCAATGCTCACATGAACTATGAGCGTGTGGAGATGGACCTGTCATGGCAGAAGAAATACCACTCGCTGCAATGCCTTGCCCTGCGACTGGGTGGCGGCTGCTATACCTCAAAGAGCAAAGACTCGTATTTCCTTGACTATGCCAACTTCAGGGAAAACAACATCCCCGGCGGATGGAACGACGACTGGGCCTGCGATTTCCAGCTGCTCAACAGCAACTGGTACAACGCCTCCAAATATTATGTGCGCACCAACGTGACCTATGAGTCGCCGCTGATGTTGCTGGCCAAGCTGCCTTGGGTTGGGCACATCATCGAAATGGAACGCATCTACATGAACACCTTGTTTGTGGAGCACCTGCACCCCTATGTGGAATATGGCTATGGGTTCACCAACCGCTTCTTCTCCATGGGCGTGTTCCTCTCCACACGCAACAGCAGTTTTGGCGAGGTGGGTTGCCGCTTTGCCTTCGAACTGTTCAGAAACTGGTAAACACGCTCAACATCAATACGACATGAAACCACTCACCGTATATAAAGCCAGCGCAGGCAGCGGCAAGACATTCACCCTGGCCTGCGAATACATCAAACTGCTCATCGACAACCCCTACAGTTTCAGGAGCATACTTGCCGTGACCTTCACCAACAAGGCCACCGAAGAGATGAAGCTGCGCATTCTGAGCCAGCTGTACGGCATCTGGAAGGGGTTGCCCGAGTCGCGCGACTACCTTGACATCATCACCCGTGCGCTGGGCATCAGCCAGCAGCAGGCAGCTGAAAAAGCAGGCGTGGCCCTGCGCCACCTGATTCACCACTACAACTATTTCAGGGTGGAAACCATCGACTCGTTCTTCCAGTCGGTGCTGCGCAACCTCGCCCGCGAACTCGACCTCACCGCCAACCTCAGGATAGGGCTCAACGACCGTCAGGTGGAGGAAATGGCGGTTGACCACCTCATCGAATCACTCGACAAGGAGAGCATCGTGCTGAAATGGCTCATCGGCTACATCTTTGCCAACATCAGCGACAACAAGAGCTGGAATGTCATCGGCGCCATCAAGAAATTCGGCGAAAACATCTTCAGGGATGACTACAAGAACAACAGCCATCAGCTCAGTGCCTTGGTCGAGAAAGATTTCTTTGCCGTATATCAAAAACGGATGAGACAACTGCGCGACGAGGCCACGAAGGCAATGGCCGACTATGCACAACAGTTTGAACGCATCACCCGGGAGGCAGGATTGGAGCCCTCCTCGTATGCCGGCAAGAACCGAGGAATATGCAGCTATTTCAACAAGCTGAAAGGCAACAAGTTCAGCGATGCCAACTGCATCAACAAGACATTGAACGACTGTATGGAAAGCGCAGAAAAATGGACAACAAAATCTTCTGCCGACAGGGAAGTCATCCTCAGACTGGCAGAAACCCAACTGATGGATTTGCTCCGCCGTGCCGAGAACGACCGTAAAACGAAATGGCGCGACTACAGTTCGGCCAATGCCACGCTGCGACACCTCAACGAACTGCAACTGCTCAACCGCATCGAAAGCAAGGTGAGGGACCTGAACAACGAGGCCAACAGGTTCCTGCTCAGCGACACCCAATACCTGCTGCACGGGCTCATCAGCGAAAGCGATTCGCCGTTCATTTTCGAGAAGGTGGGTTGCCATCTGGAACACATCATGATTGACGAGTTCCAGGACACCAGCACCGTGCAATGGATGAACTTCAAGGTGTTGCTCAACGAGTGCATGAGCCATGCCACGGGGCACAACGACCAACTGGTGAACAACCTCATCGTGGGCGACGTGAAACAGAGCATCTACCGCTGGCGTTCGGGCGACTGGCGACTGCTCAACGACATCGAACGGCAGTTTGACAACCCTCGGGAGCAGGTATTTGTCACCGACCTATCGACCAATTACCGTTCGGAGCGTAACATCATCCGCTTCAACAACGCCTTTTTCGAGGCGGCTGCCAAGCATGAGCACCAGCAGGAACTGGAGGTGAACGACGAAGCAACGGCAGCCGAACTGACCAAGGCCTATGCCAAGGTGAGCCAGGAGATTCCGGCACGCCGACTCGACAAAGGTTATGTGCAGGTGAACCTGCTGCCCGAAGAGGATTATGAGGCACAGACGCTGCAACTGATGTGCGACACCGTGACCTCGCTCATGCAGCAGGGCGCAAAGCCACAACAGATTGCGGTGCTCATCCGATACAACAAGCACATCCCCGTGATTGCCGACCATTTCATGCGTCACCTACCAGGGGTGAAAATCGTGAGCGACGAAGCTTTTAGGCTCGATGCTTCATTGGCCGTCAACATCATCGTGCTTGCCCTGCGCCTGCTCGTCCATCCCGACGACATGCTCAACAAGGTGCGCCTTGCCGTGGCCTATCAGCAACATGTGCTCGACAATGGTGCCGACGAAAAAGACATCATCCTGTTCCGGCAACACGACGAGGGCTATCTCGACGGCAAACTCCCCGAGCATTTCATCAGCTGCCACGACGAGATACTCAAAAAGCCATTCTTCGACATTCTGGAAGACATCTTCAACGACTTCTCCCTGCAGCGGCTCAGCGACCAAAGCGCTTACCTCTATGCCTTCTACGACCAGGTGGCCGACTTCCTGAACGACACTTCTGCCAACATCGGCACGTTTCTCGACCTGTGGGAAGAAGACATCTGCAGCAAAACCATACAGAGCGACAGCCAGGACGGCATACGGCTCATCAGCATACACAAGAGCAAGGGACTGGAATTTGACCATGTCATCATCCCCTTCTGCGATTGGGCTTTGGAGAGCCGCAACACCACGCTGTGGTGCAACCCCAAGGAAACACCGTTCATCGACATGCCCATCGTGCCCGTTGACTACAGCAAAACGCTGCTCGAAACCATCTATGCCGATGACTATAGGAATGAGCACATCCAAAACAGCGTGGACAACCTCAACCTGCTGTATGTAGCCTTCACCCGTGCCGGCAAAAGCCTCTTCGTGATAGGTAAAGACACGAGCAACGCCAAAAGCGTGACCAACCGTTCGGCGGTGCTCAACAACTGTCTCGACGATATCATGGATTTGCTTCCCGGCGCATCGGTTGACAAAGAGGAGGATGGAGGCATGACCTTCACCTTCGGCACGTTGGCATTGGAAGGGAAAAAGGAGGACAAACAGCAGAGCGACAACGTGTTCCTCAAGTCATCCGACCGCATCGAAGTGAACCCGCAAAGCTTTGCCAATCCCACCGTGTTCAGACAGAGCAACAAGAGCCGCGAGTTTGTCAAGTCTCAGGATGCCGATGAAGAACAAGACAATACCGGCTATATCAACATAGGCAAAATCATGCACAGCATCTTTTCGCGCATCAGGACCACCAACGACATCGACAAGGTGCTCGCCCAACTGGAAACCGAGGGTGTGCTCTATGGACCTCAGCTCACCTTCAAACGCATACGCCGACTGCTGGACAACATCTTGAAAAACAAGACCGTGGCCCGATGGTTCGACCACCATTGGACCGTTTACAACGAATGTAACATCCTGATGTGGGACGACAAGGAACAACGGATGACCGAACGCCGACCCGACCGTGTCATCACCGACGGACAGGAGACGATAGTCATCGACTTCAAATTCGGCCACAGCCAATCCAGATACCACGACCAGGTGAGGGCATACATGGCACTGCTCGCCCAGATGGGGCATCAACACATCAAGGGCTATCTGTGGTATGTGTACAACAACCGCATCGAAGAAGTGAAGGCCGTCACCGAACAATAACCCATAAACACACGAACACACATGAGCAAGTTTCTTGAATATGTAGCCAAGGATATGATAGCCAAATATGGCAACAACATGGCCGATGTGGCCGTGGTATTTCCCAACAAGCGTGCCGCACTGTTCCTCAACGAACAATTAGCCAAGGCAGCCGGCCAACCGATATGGGCTCCAGCCTACTACACCATCAGCGAGTTTTTCAGAAACAACTCGTCATTGAGCATCGGCGACCCCATCAAACTCACCTGCGACCTGCACAAGAGCTTTGTGGCATGCACGGGCATCGACGAGACACTCGACCATTTTTACGGATGGGGACAGCTGCTGCTGGCCGATTTCGACGACATCGACAAGAACATGGCCGATGCCGCCAAGGTGTTCAGCAATGTGAGCGACCTGCACCAGCTCGACGACCTGTCATACCTCACCGAGGAGCAGAAGGCATTGCTGCGACAATTCTTCATCAACTTCACCGACAGCGACGACAGTCAGCTCAAGCAGCGATTCATGAGTCTGTGGTGCCATTTCCACGACATCTACCGTGATTACCACGACCGCCTGCACAAGCAAGGCATAGCCTACGAAGGCATGTTATATCAAGAGGTGGCAGAACATTGCAGCGACCTGTCATTTCCGCACAAGGCCTACCTCTTTGTGGGCTTCAATGTCATCCAGCAGGTGGAGCAGCGCATATTCTCATGGCTGCACAAACAGGGCAAGGCGCATTTCTATTGGGATTTCGACCGTTATTACATGCCCAAGCCACACGACCCACTGCCCCACGAGGCAGGCTGCTACATCTCGCAATACCTGCAACATTTTCCCAATGAACTTGACAATACCGACGGCGACATCTATGACAACATGGCAAAGCCGCGACAGGTGAACATCATCTCGGCCACCACCGAGAACATACAGGCCAGATATATCAGCCAATGGTTGAGGGAAAACGACCGCTATCAACACGGCAAGGACACGGCCATCGTTCTGTGCAACGAAAACCTGCTGCCGGTGGCCATCCACTGTTTTCCCCAAGAGGTTGACAAGGTCAATATCACCACTGGGTTCCCCTTGTCGCAGGCCTCCGTCAGTTCGTTCATCTCACAGTATGTCGAACTCAAGACCTACGGATATTCCGCCGCCAATGATGCCTGGCGCAGGTCATACGTGGTCAAGGCGTTGTCGCATCCCTACACCCACTATATGGGAGAAGACTATGCCAAGATGCTTGAACAGATCGGCCAGGCTCACGGACAGGTGCTCACCCCAGAAACGATACCCGGTTTGTCTGACCCCTTGGGCATCTTCGAGCCACCCACCAACAACATGCACACCGTGACCTGCCTGCTGAACCTGCTGCAGACCATTGGCAGGAATGCGGTGCAGGATGCCGATGCCGCCAACAACCCGCTGTTCCAGGAGTCAGTATTCAGGGCCTATACCTTGATCAACCGTTTGGGCGACCTCATCGCTGCAGGCGACCTTGACGTGGATGGCATCACCCTGCAGAAACTCATTGTGCAACTGATGGCCTCGACCTCCATTCCCTTTCATGGCGAACCGGCAGAGGGCATACAGCTCATGGGCGTGCTGGAGACGCGCAACCTCGATTTCGACCACATCCTGGTGCTATCGTGCAACGAGGGCAACATGCCCAAGGGCGTCAACGACTCGTCGTTTATCCCCTACTCTATCAGAAAAGCCTACGGTCTGACCACCATCGACAACAAGGTGGCCATCTATGCCTATTATTTCTACAACCTGCTGCAACGCTGCCACGACATCACCCTGGTGTATAACAATGCCACCGACAGCGGCAACACGGGAGAGATGAGCCGCTTCATGCTGCAACTGCTGGTGGAGAGCAACTATGACATCAGGAAAACGAGCCTGCAGGCCGGACAGCAACAACTGTTCAGTCCGACAGCCGCGGTGGACAAAGACCCGCAGGTGATGAAAATCCTGCATGGCATGACCAGCATGTCGCCCACCGCCATCAACCGCTACATGCGCTGTCCGTTGATGTTCTACTATAACCACATTGCAGACATCAAGGAACCCGAGGAAGATGCTGAGGGAATGGACAACCGCACATTCGGCAACATCTTCCACCTGGCAGCCGAAATGATTTACGGAGACATGGCCGGAAAGGATGGCTGGATACGCCGGGAGGCACTGCAAAGGATAACCAAAGACGAGGGCTACATTACACGCATCGTTGACCGGGCCTTTGCTGAAACCATCTTCGGTAAAGGCATCAGGCGCAAACCCTCCTACAACGGTCTGCAGCTCATCAACCGCGAAGTCATCGTGCGTTATATCAGTAGGTTGCTGGAGATTGACAAGATGCTCGCCCCCTTCCGCATCATCGCCTTGGAAAAAAAGGTTTATACACCCATCACCTTCACCACCTCAGAGGGAGAACAGCACATCAGTGTGGGAGGATATATCGACCGCCTGGACAAGATACACGACGACAGCATCAATACCGACCGCATACGTGTCATCGACTACAAGACGGGAGGCAGTGTGCCACGCGGCATCAACACCGTGGACGATGTGTTCGAGCATCCCATGCCGTCGGGCAAGCACACCGACTATTATCTGCAGGCCATGCTCTATTCGTGCATCGTGCGCCATGACAGCAGTATGGACAATGGCAACCTGGCGGTGAGCCCGGCATTGCTGTTCATCCAGCACACGCAAGAGGACAACTACGACCCCACGCTGACCTTCGGCAAGGACCGCATCACCGACATCCTGACCTACGAAAAAGAATTCATGAATCATATCAAGGATATCATCGCCGAAATATTCGAGCCCAACATATCCTTCCTCCCCACCGAGGATGAGCGTATCTGCTCTACCTGCCCCTATCGCGGACTCTGCAACAGATAGCGGCAGGCGGGGCTACAGCACGTCATCTCATTGAGGCATCAACAAAGCACAAAGGCAACAGGTCCTTGATGCTGTTCACCACAATCACGCCATCGGTGCCATAAAGATAGAGGCGTATGTCACGCTGATAACGCTGCTCCATCTCCAGTATCACCTGTCGGCACGACCCGCAGGGCGACACGGGTGTGGCCACAAGACCATGCTTGTTTTTGGCGGCAATGGCTATGGCCACAATGGCCTTGTCGGGATAATTGCTCTGCGCATTGAACACGGCAGCCCTTTCGGCACACAGGGTCACGGGAAAAGCGGCGTTCTCCTGGTTGGCACCGATGATGGTCTGCCCGTCGTCGAGCATCAGGGCAGCCCCCACATGAAAATCAGAATAGGGGGCATACGAATGAGCTGTTGCCTCAATGGCCCGCTGCACGAGCAGTTGGCCTGTTTCATCCAGTTCGTCCAAGGCGTATTGGCCGAACTCCAGTATTGTCTTCAATGTTTTCATTCTTCGTTTCTCCTTTCATAGCACCCGATGTCCGGCCGTTCACCTCTCAACAGCCCGTCACGGTCTTCGGGCAGAGACAGCGTAGGTTCAGCCCTGTCGATGGCCAACGACACCGAGTCGAGATGAAAGTCATACCGTTGTTGGTCGCTATCCACCAGCTTGAAGTTCTTGTAGCCCGAAACGGTCGACGTGTCGCTCACGTCTTCCCAGGTCACGTTGACCACATAGTCGCTGGCTTCAATCTCCGGGGTGCGCAATATCGAGTTGACAAATTTATACATAAACACGGTGGTGCTGTCGTTGCTGCTGCCAAACACCACATCATCGGCATATCCTGTCACGATGCTGTTGATGCAGTCCATCTGATACAACGGCAGCGACACATCGTCCCTGAAGTTGGTATAGCGCAGGGCAGCACCACGACTGGCATCAAAGGGATAGAACTGTGCGATGGTGCAATGCTGCAGCAGGGCGGCTCCGCCGAAGATGGCCACACAGTCGTTGAGGGCATTCGAAATCTGCGAGTTTCTGATGTCGAGCACGCAGTTTTCGGCCTTCACGCCATAGCCCTGGCAGTTGTGCACGGTGCTGTTGTACAGCTGGAGTTTCACGCGCGAGAGGTCAGACGAGTCGCACACCACACCGTCGAAGGTGCTGTGAATGTCGGTATAGTTGATGCTGTTTTCATAAGACGACGAATGAAACCTGATGCCTTTCCACTGTCCGCTCACCATGTCATAGGGCAGATAGTCGAACATGCGGTCAGTGCGGTCGCCGCGCATCACCACATTACGCTCTCCGGTGCCGTTGGTCTGCAGTCGTCCATACACATCGATGCCTGCATTGCCGTGAAAATACAAGGTGGTGCCTGCTGTCACCGTGAGTGTGGCCAGGCTATCTACGGTTATTCCGCCATAAATCACTACTGGTTTGTCGGGACTGTCCATCACCGTGTCGTTACTCACCTTCAGGTTGTTGAGCAATGTGGCATCCCACGACCAGGCATTGAGGGCCACCTTCTGCTCTACGCCGCTCTCCAGGGCAAACACCAGTTCGTCTTCGAGCAACTGCGGTGTCTGCTTGCCGTTGACGGGAGAGGTGAGTTCCACGAACACGCGCACACTGTCGCCCTTTCTGATTTCAAGGTTACTGGTCTGGTAGCCGTAGGTTGGGCTGAGGTATTCGCCATCGACATTCACGCGGAAGCCGCTTTGGTTGCCGTTGGCCAGTCGCACAGTCATGCAGCGTATGCCGTCGCCCGACTTGTTATACACCCAAAACGAACGTGTGGATGAGGGTACTCTTGAAAACACCGTGTCAAGAGCTATGGTATCCTGCGAAAAGGTGAGGCGATTGGCCGTGCTGAGGGTGAACGAATCATCATCCGCACACGACCACAGGCTGTAGAGGGCAGACAGAAGCCCTATCAATGCAAAAAACTTTCTCATATTCTAAATAACGCCTGCTTGGCCGAAATATTGCGTCAAAAGAAGAAATCATCCTTTGTTCGCCTTGATGATGGGCTGATGGTCGTTATTGCGCAAAAGACTGTCCAAGGTCAGGTCTTTGTTCCTTTTCATATAGTTATCCACCATATTGATATACTTTGAACGGAAGAATTTGCACTCCAAGGCCTGGTTGCACACCCACATGATTTTGCCGATGTGCAGGTCGCGGTCAATCTGCGAACGTTGTTCAAAATCGGGCATGGGATAGAGGCTCAACAGGTAAAAGCTCAGGCAGTCGGGCACGATATAGCTGCGGCTCATGGCCTTGAGCTGTGAGGCGGAATAGAATTTCTTGTAGAGCGGATAGTCTTCGCCAAGATACTTGTCGAGCGAGATGCCGATGCTCTGGTTGCCGATGACGATGCTCTGGTCAAGAGCACCTATCTGCGCATAGACCTGCGGCAAGGGCATGTCGGGGAGGCGACCCTTGAGATTGAAGAATGCCTTGTTGAGCTGCTGGTTGATGTCGTCCATATTGGCATACTGCGACTCGGCGTCGGAGACAATCATCTGCAAGGTGGAGTCTTGGAAAAAGGTGAGGAACTTTTTGTTGATCTGTGGGTCGTTCACCTCGCCGATATGCAGGATATCCTCGATGAGCGTGCGTGTCTCCATGGGATATTCAGTGCTCATCTGCTGCAATGCCGAGAAATCGCCCGTGGTGAGATATTGGCTCTCCAAACGGTCGTAGCGGAACACCTCCATGCGATGTTCCGATTCTTCTTCAAACGGCTTCAACCTCAGTTCACAGGCCGAAAGAAGAAACGATGCCACAAGCAATAACCAACCCGATTTATTCATAAGCTTAAGAAATTCCATGCAAAAGTACGAAAGAATATCGAATTATACAAACAATTTGCTAAAAATATTAAAATTACTGGTATATCTACATCTCCTTTATGAATGTAAAAAATGGCCTACAAGCCACTAAGAGCCGTTAACAGCAAAGGACAATGTGTTAAAAGTGGACAAATATTTAACCAAAATGAGCAATTAACAAATTTTGCTCCTAATTTTGCAGCCGTCAAAAACGAATGGTAAATCTGAATAAAAACATAACGTAAAAAAACATCAATGACAATGAAAAAGTTTTCCAACTATTTCGTCTATGCGATGTGTCTGTTTACACTCGCTTTTTCAACAGGGGCTTATTTGAAGGCCAATGCTTCCACCGCCCCAGGACAACCCGTTGACCTGACTTATGCTGCCGACAAGGCGCTGCCTGCGGTTGTCCACATCAAATACCTACAGAACAGCAAGGTGCAGACCGTTGAGATGCAGTCTGACCCCTTTGAGGATTTCTTCGGTCCCTTCGGCTTCTTCGGCAACCCTGGCAGAGGGGGCACACAGAAGAGACAGGTGCAGACCCCCAAGAAAGAAGGTTCTGGCTCGGGTGTCATCATCTCGGCCGACGGTTTTATTGTCACCAACAACCATGTGGTAGAGGGTGCCGACGAACTCACCGTGACGCTCAACGACAACCGCGAGTTTTCTGCCCGCATCATCGGTACTGACAAGAAGACCGACCTTGCACTCATCAAGATCGACGGCAAAAACCTGCCCACCCTGCCCATCGGCGACAGCGACAAACTGAAGGTGGGTGAATGGGTGCTTGCCGTGGGCAACCCCTTCCGCCTCAACTCTACCGTCACCGCTGGCATCGTGAGCGCCAAGGCACGCTCTCTTGGTGCCAACGACATCGAGTCGTTCATCCAGACCGATGCGGCCATCAACGCCGGCAACTCTGGCGGTGCACTGGTCAACACCCAGGGCGAACTGGTGGGCATCAATGCCATGCTCTACTCGCAGACGGGCAGCTACAGCGGCTATGGCTTTGCCATTCCTACCACCATCATGAACAAAGTGGTGGCCGACCTCAAGCAGTATGGCACCGTGCAGCGTGCCGTGATCGGTGTGGCCGGCATGGATGTCAACAAATACATCGACATGCAGAAGGAGAAAGGCAACGAACTTGACCTGGGCACCATGGAAGGTGTGTATGTATCTGAAGTGGAGGATGCCGGTGCCGCATCTGATGCCGGCATCGAGAAGGGTGATGTCATCACCGCCATCGACGGCAAGAAAATCAAGAAGATTACCGAACTTTGGGAATACCTCGCCAACAAACGTCCGGGCGACAAGATCACGCTCACCTTCCTGCACAACAAGAAGAGCAAGACCGAGACCGTGACCCTGAAAAACGCACAGGGCAATACCAAGGTGGTGAAGAACGCCGACCTCGACATCCTGGGCTGCTCGTTCCGCGAGGTGAACGAGAGCGAGAAGAGCCAGCTCAACATCACCTTCGGTCTGTGTGTGATGAAGGTCAACGACGGCATCTTCAAGGAGCACGGCATCAGCAAGGGCTTCATCATCCAGCGTGTCAACGACGAGACCATCAAGACCATCGACGACCTGCAGAAAGCCGTCAAGGATGCCTCGGTGAGCAAAGACCCCGTGCTCTACATCCAGGGTATCTACCCCACCGGCAAGAAAGGCTACTTTGCCGTGACCCTGCAAAACAACTGATGTAGTTCCGTCAACTGATCATCGAGTAGGAGGAAAACGAAGTAGTTTTTCTCCTACTTTCGTTTTCCGACCTCTCACACCACCGTACGTGCGGTTCCGCATACGGCGGTTCCTATCTTGGGGGCCTTAAAAATGCAAGAATAGTTAATTATATTGCCTCAGTATGATTATTATTCTGAATATAATTTGTAACTTTGCACGCAAAATAGAATGATGCATATAACCAAACCTCACACCACAAACAGCTGGCTGTAAGGTTAGGTTGTGTCCAACCATCATAATATCGGATAAATACCTTTTTTATAATGGCAAAAAGATGATAGTGTCACTACCTCCCGTCTCGTCAGCAAAGATGCAGAAGCTCGACAGAGAAAAGACAGTCATCAACCTGTATGTTGCAGGTCATCCCATT
>SFEK01000094.1 GCA_004557285.1 Bacteroidales bacterium
CAAGCAGCAGCAGTGCCGATATGGCTGTAATAATCTTTGTCATGTCAGTAAAAAATAATTGGCTTTTACAAAATTACAATGTATTGGTGATGTAACGAAACTTTTTCATTCTCTTTAAACATTAGGGCTTGGTTTTAGTTTTTTTTTGCCTCTTTTTCCAGTTCACTGGCTATTCTGTGTGTAGAATATATTTCAAGCACGGCAGCCACCAAGAGCAGCACCACCCAGTTGTTGTGGATATAATTCAGGTAGAGCAGATATCCGTTTTTGGCATATTTCATGAACAGAGGAAGGGTGAAATTATAGGTTGACTCCACCATGAGCAGTGCCGAGCATACAAAGAGGAAGTCGCCCATGAGCATGATTCTTCTCAAGCGTTTGATGGTCAAGTTGGTACCGTGGTAGGCCTGCTGCGCCTGCATGCAGGCAAAGGCCAAAGCTCCGGCCAGGAATATCCATGGGGCATGTACAAATACGCCGAAAACCAGCAATCCTGCGCCCACCACCATCAGGCAAGCGCCTGCAAGCATCACAATGCTCTGCCATTTATTCAGTTTTTCCATCGTTGTCATTTGCTGTAGGTTCGTCATCGCTGAGCACAAAGATGTCTTCGTCGTCAGCCTTCATAAAATAATTTTCACGTGCAATTTTGGTAATGGCATGAGGATTGCTCTTCAATTCATGCAGTTTGGCCTCGTCACGTTCATATTGTTTGTTGTATTCATTGATTTGTTCGTTGAGCTCGTTCACGAGCAGTCGGTTCTGCACATGTTTAAGCACGCTGTTCTCGTCAATAAAACCGATAATGAGCACGGCAACAAAGGACACAATCCAATATTTGTTGTGCCCAAGAAACTTCCATACAGGGTTGAGACTTTTCATATTTTCCACAATTCTGCTGCGAAGGTAAGCATAATTTCCCACTATATCAAAATCTTTCCTTTATTTTTGCAGTTTACAACTTACTTTCACTATTCAAAAGTAATAATCAGTCATCAGAAAGCAAGTACTACTGCAATGGACAAGTCAGTACTACTGCGATGGGCAAGTCAGTACTACTGCGATGGACAAGTCAGTACTACTGCGATGGACAAGTCAGTACTACTGCGATGGGCAAGTCAGTACTACTGCGATGGACAAATAAACAACCGACCCGCACCATATCGAACAACAACGTGTGTGCAATATCTGTGCGGGCCGGCTATTGTTGGGCATCACGGCCGTCGAGGGAGCGTGGTGCCGGATAAAGGCATGCGGCGTCAGATCACTTCCTTGCCCTTGAGGAACACCCTGCTGACGATGGGCGTGGTATAGGCATACGGAATGAAGCTGACCGAAGGTATCGGTTGGGTGATGAAGAAGTTGGCCACCTTGCCTACAGCTATGGAACCATAGTCGCGACTCAATCCCATGGCATAGGCCGAGTTGATGGTGGCGGCATTGATGGCTTCTTCGGGAAGCAGACGCAACTTGATGCAAGCCAACGACACCACAAACTTCATATCGCCGGATGGCGTGGAACCGGGATTGTAATCACTCGCCACAGCCACACCCAGTCCGGCATCAATCATCTTGCGGGCCGGGGCAAACGGCATGTTGAGGAAGAACGAGGTGCCAGGCAATGCCGTGGGCATGGTGACGCTGCCTCGCAAGGTCTCTATCTGCTCATCGGCCATGCTCTCCAAATGGTCAACGGAAAGAGCCCGATGGGCCACGCCCACCTCTACCCCACCCGACGAAGCCAACTCGTCGGCATGTATCTTGGGCTGCATACCCCATCGGGCACCAGCCTCCAGGATGCGGGCCGTTTCTTCGGGTGTGAAGAAACCGGTATCGCAGAACACATCGATATACTCTGCCAACCGCTGTCTGCCCACCTCAGGTATCATCTCGTTGACAATGAGGTCAACATACTCTGGCTGGGTGTATTGTCTGCCCACTGCATGAGCACCAAGGAAAGTAGATACGATGCGTACGGGCAGAGTTTCTTTCATCCTCCGGATCACACGGAGCATCTTCAGTTCGTCATCGGGGTTAAGACCGTAACCGCTCTTGATTTCAATACAACCCGTGCCCTTGAGCATCATCTCGCGGGCTCGTGCCAACGCCTGCTCATAGAGCTGGTCCTCAGACATCGTGTGCAGCAAGTCGGCCGAATTAAGGATGCCACCGCCACGGCGGGCAATCTCGGCATAGCTCATGCCACGAATCTTATCGACAAACTCAGCCTCGCGGCTTCCCGCATATACGATGTGGGTGTGGGGGTCGCACCACGAGGGCAACACCATGCCTCCTGCGGCATCCACCTCCACATCTACATGCTCACCACGCGCTGCCCAGTCGGCCATCAGTCCGAACGAGGCGATGCGGCCGTCTTCCACCAGCAGCCAGGCATCGTCCATCTGTCCCAAACGTGACATCTCGGCACCTTGCAACCGGGGTTTCAGTTCGGTATCTATCCCTACGAGGGTCTTGATATTTGATATCAGCGTGCGCATGGTGTATGATTATTTCCTCAAGAAATCGATTGACTTCTGGATGTAAGGATACATCACCTCATCGTTGACAATGAAAGGCACCACCTTGCGATATTCTTCGAACATCTTCTGGATAATGGGCGATGACTTCAGCGGGCGACGGAACTCCAGAGCCTGGGCTGAGTTGAACAACTCGATGGCCAGCACACGCTCGGTGTTGAGCACCACCTTGTAGAGCTTGATGGCGGCGTTGGCACCCATGCTGACATGGTCTTCCTGACCCTGGCATGAAGGTATGCTGTCAACAGATGCAGGATTGCACAGACTCTTGTTCAGGCTCACCACTGAGGCGGCTGTATATTGGGTGATCATGAAACCGCTGTTCACACCTGGATTGGCCACCAAGAAGCTGGGCAGGCCACGGGTGCCGGAAACGAGCTTGTAGATACGACGCTCTGAAATGTTGGCCAGTTCGCTCATGGCAATGGCCAGGAAGTCCATAGGCAGAGCTATCGGCTCACCGTGGAAGTTGCCTGCAGAGATGATGAGGTCTTCATCAGGACATACGGTGGGATTGTCGGTGGCTGAGTTGATTTCGGTATCGATGACCGACTCTACATACGCCATGGTGTCTTTTACAGAGCCATGCACCTGGGGTACACAGCGGAAAGAATAGGGATCCTGCACATACGACTTGGGTTTCTCCACTATCTCACTGCCGGCCAGCAGTTCGCGCATACGGGCAGCAGTTTCAATCTGTCCCTTATGCGGGCGCACCTGATGCACAGCATCGGTGAAAGGCTCTACCAGGCCACAGTAAGCATCGAGCGACATGGCGGCAATCTTGTCTGCCCAATCGCTCAGACGGTGGCTCTGCAACAATGCCCAAACGGCAAACGAACTCATGTTCTGTGTTCCGTTGAGCAGGGCGAGACCCTCTTTAGAGGCCAACTGGATGGGTTTCCAGCCCATCACCTGCAGCATCTGCGCACCGGTCATGACCTTGCCCTTGTATTCGACATCACCCATACCCACCAGTGGCAACGAGAGATGGGCAAGGGGTACAAGGTCGCCCGAGGCTCCCAATGAACCTTGCATATATACCACAGGCAGAATGTCGTTGTTGAAGAAATCTATCAGACGCTCCACGGTGTCAAGCTTACAGCCGGAGAAACCGTAGCTGAGCGACTGTATCTTGAGGAGCAGCATGATTTTCACAATCTCGTTGGGCACACGGTCGCCGGTGCCGCAGGCATGCGACATCATGAGGTTTATCTGCAGCTGGGTGAGCTGGTCCTTGCCGATAGACACATTGCAAAGCGAACCGAAACCTGTGGTCACGCCATATACAGGTTTCTCGTTCACGGCCATTTTCTTGTCGAGATATTCACGGCAGCGCAAGATGCGTGTACGGGCATCGTCGCTGAGTTCCAACTGATAACCGTTGAAGATGATTTCGCCGACACGCTCTATGCTGAGATGCTCGGCTGATATTTGGTGTTTTTTCATATTGTATGATTAGAATGTTTGGTTGTCATTAGAATACACTGTCGATGATGTCGTCGTCCACAAGCTGCGGCATGGTGACGGTAAATCCGGGTGTGCGCTGCATCTCGCGCTCGATGCTCCTCACCGAGCCTTCGTTGCGCGCCCAACTTCTACGGGCAATACCGTTGTTCACATCCCAGAACAGCATCTGGCGGATATGGCGGTCGCTGTCTTCACCACCGTCGATCACCATACCAAAACCGCCGTTGATCACTTCGCCCCAGCCTACGCCGCCGCCATTGTGGATAGACACCCAGGTGGCACCACGGAACGAGTCGCCGATGACATTCTGTACAGCCATGTCGGCACAGAACTGCGAACCGTCGTAGATGTTGCTGGTCTCGCGGAATGGAGAGTCGGTGCCCGACACATCGTGATGGTCACGGCCAAGCACTACAGGGCGTGAAATCTCGCCACGCTTGATGGCCTCGTTGAAAGCCAAGGCAATCTTTGAACGGCCTTCGGCATCGGCATAGAGGATGCGTGCCTGAGAGCCAACCACGAGCTGGTTCTTGCCGGCTTCACGAATCCAGTGGATATTGTCTTCCATCTGGCCCTGAATCTCCTCTGGCGCATTGCGCTTGATTTCTTCCATCACCTCTGCGGCAATGCGGTCGGTCACCGCCAGGTCGTTGGCATCGCCTGATGTGCAGACCCAACGGAATGGGCCGAAACCATAGTCGAAGAACATCGGGCCCATGATGTCCTGCACATACGAAGGATAGCGGAACTTGCCGTTGTCGCCCATGATATCGGCACCGGCACGCTGCGACTGCAGGAGGAAGGCATTGCCATAATCGAAGAAGTACATGCCTGCGGCGGTGAGCTTGTTGATGGCAGCCACCTGGCGGCGCAATGATTCCTGCACACGCTCACGGAACAGATCGGGCTGCTCGGCCATCATCTGCTTCGACTCTTCGAGGGTCATGCCCACGGGATAATAGCCTCCTGCCCATGGATTGTGGAGCGAAGTCTGGTCACTACCCAGATCCACCTTGATGTTCTCTGCAGCAAGGCGTTCCCACAGGTCAACCACATTGCCCACATACGCCATGGACACGGTCTTCTTCTGCTCCACGGCAGCACGGATAGCAGGTATCAGTTCGTCGAGGTTGTCGTGCAACTCGTCCACCCATCCCTGCGCATAACGTTTCTCAGCAGCCTTGGGGTTGATTTCAGCCACAACACTCACCACTCCGGCAATGTTGCCGGCCTTGGGCTGTGCGCCCGACATGCCTCCAAGACCCGAAGACACGAAGAGCATACCGTGAATGTCGTTGCGACCCGGCTGCTGCTTCAACTGCTTGCGGGCGGCATTGAGCACAGTGATGGTGGTGCCGTGAACAATGCCCTGCGGACCGATATACATATAAGAACCTGCGGTCATCTGTCCATACTGGCTCACACCAAGGGCATTCATGCGCTCCCAGTCATCGGGTTTGGAATAGTTGGGGATCACCATACCGTTGGTCACCACCACCCTGGGTGCATTCTTGTGAGAGGGGAAGAGTCCTAAGGGATGTCCCGAATACATCACGAGTGTCTGCTCGTCGGTCATCTCGCTGAGGTATTTCATCACCAGGCGATACTGTGCCCAGTTCTGGAAGATGGCACCATTGCCTCCATACACGATGAGTTCGTGGGGATGCTGTGCCACAGCGGGGTCGAGGTTGTTTTGTATCATGAGCATGATGGCAGCAGCCTGATCCGACTTGTGGGGATACTCGTCGATGGGGCGTGCATACATCTCATAGCTGGGACGATAGCGGTACATATAGATGCGGCCGTAGTCGTGCAGTTCTTTGGCAAATTCAGGAGCCAGGTCCTTATGCAGTTTCTTGGGGAAATACCTCAAGGCATTGCGCAAAGCCAGTTTCTTTTCCTCTTCGGTGAGGATTTCCTTACGCTTGGGCGCATGGTTGATTTCCTTGTCGTATGGTTTTACCTCAGGCAGCACATCGGGTATGCCTGCACGTATTTCTTCAGCAAATTGTTCTTTGGTCATCATGATTGCTATGATTATATATGATATGTGTATGGTTTATTGGGCGATTACTTTCTCCACCATGTCGGTAATGGCGAGTTCTTCAGCCTTGGCCTGTTCCACCAGGGCATTGGACTCGTTGACCAGAGCCTCAGCCTGAGCCTTGTCCTTGAGCGAAGAAGCGTTGATTTTCACATTAAGACCGGCACCGATCACTGCGGCACGGGCAGCCAATGCGCCTACACCGGCATCCGACACGCTGTTGGGGTTGCCTGTTTCTACCATAGCCTTGCACAGCGGGAACACCTTCATCGAAGCCTTCATGGTCTGCAGTGGCACCTGTGCGGCAAACAAGGTGGCCTGCTGGATGGCCTCCGAGCGCAGACGCTTGTCTTCTTCAGTGGCCTTGGGCATACCAAAGGCAGCCATGATTTTGTTGAAGGCCTCTGTGTCCTCATTGACCAGGTGAAGCAGTTCTTCTTCAATGGCCATGCCTTGTTCAGCCCAGTTACTGAATTCTTCCCAGCGGTCGTCCCATCCTGGCTTGTGCGAGGAGAGGTTGGCCACCATTGTGCCGAGAGCGGCACCCATGGCACCCATATAGGCCGACACCGAACCACCACCGGGTGCTGGTGACTCGCGGGCGGTCTCATCGGCAAATCCCTTCACGGTGAGGTCGGTCAGCTGTCCACCACATTTGTCGGCATCGAGCAGATACTCTACCACTTTCTCCTGCGGGCAGAAAGGCTTGAGGTCGTCGAGTCCCATCGACTTCACGGCAATGTTGAGGATATCTTCCTTGGGAATACCCACAGAGCGATGCTGCTTGCGCAGGAAATATTTGCCGGCTTCGATGAGTGTGCGCTCAGGCACCAGACCCACGATTTCGGTTCCTGTCACCCTCAGTCCACGGTTCTGAGCACAGCGGCACACCTCGTCAAAGGCAACGTGCAAAGGAGTCTGGTTGATATCGGTGATGTTCATCGACACCTGTGCGATGCCATATTCCTCGATAAACCAGCCGATGGCCTTGGTGCCCTTCAAGGTGCCGGGCAGCATGATGATGTTGCCCTGCTCGTCGCGCATGGCCTTGCCGGTGATGGGATTGCCCTCACGCTGCGGACGTCCTTTTTCGCGCACGTCAAATGCGATGGCGTTGGCACGTCGGGTAGAAGTGGTATTCAGATTATAGTTCACGGCGATGAGGAAGTCGCGTGCGCCGACAGCTGTACATCCTGTACGGGCCACACCCTCGTCGTAAGGACGTGCGCCAAAGTCGGGAGCCTTGTCCTTGTCGCCCACCTTGTCGGGCAGGGCCTCATATTCGCCTGCACGGCACACGGCAAGGTTCTTGCGCTCAGGTTTCAGGGCAGCAGCCTCATAGCAATAGCAAGGAATGGCCAGTTCGTTGGCAATGCGTTCTGCCAGTTTGCGTGCCAGTTCAGCACACTCCTCAAGGGTGATACCGCTCACGGGAACAAGCGGAAGCACATCAGTGGCACCCATACGCGGGTGGGCACCATGGTGCTGGCGCATGTCAATCAGTTCTCCGGCCTTC
Organism: Bacteroidales bacterium; assembly: GCA_004557285.1. Classification (GTDB taxonomy): domain Bacteria; phylum Bacteroidota; class Bacteroidia; order Bacteroidales; family Bacteroidaceae; genus Prevotella. The sequence continues at coordinate 7,568 of SFEK01000094.1, forward strand.
TTCACGGCCTTGAAAGCGGCTTCGACCACTGCATCGGGTTCGCCCACAAAGGTCACCACAGTACGGTTGGTGGCTTCTCCGGGATCCACATCGAGCAGTTTTACACCCTCACTGCGTTCAATAACATCGGTTATCTGGCGTATCACGCCTTTGTCACGTCCCTCGCTGAAATTGGGGACACACTCTACAATCTGCCTTATTTTTGCCATAATATACTTATATGTTTTACATGTTTCGATTTAAGTTGTTCTCACACTGACTGCCACCAGCGGCGCAATCAGTGGGCAAAGGTATATAAATTGAAGAAAAGGAGCAAGAAAAACCCCAAAATTTTGAATAATTTCTTTTTCTGTCTTTACTTTGGTTCATCCGAAATATGGAGTGACGCTTTTGCCTTGAACGTTTGCGATTGTTCCCTGATTAAAGTATTCCTATGAATATTTCATCAGTTTCATGGTTTGTTGCCGAAAAATCACGACTTTCCGCCATACAACCAAATATCCAAGATGATTTTGACCGACATAAATACAATATATCATGGGGGAATGGTTGTCACCGGATTAACCAGATGACTGTCTCCACACATCCCCAGAAGATGAAGAACACACCGGCCATGAATTTCCAGATGACAAGACGCTCCCAATGCGTCTTCAGCAGCGGTGCTCCCCTGCGTTTCTCCCTCAATGCCATGCGGCATATCTGTAGGCCCGACAGCAGCAGGCAGGGTATGCAGAAGTCACGACTAAAAAACAGCAGCAATG
>SFEK01000095.1 GCA_004557285.1 Bacteroidales bacterium
TAACTTCCTTGTCTTCCATCAGTCCTGAATAAGCAAGAATCTTACCCATTGACAATACGCCCTGTCCACCAAAGCCTGCAATTATGATTTCTTTTGTCATAGTATTCTTTTCTTAAAGTTCATTAATAGGTTTACTCGCCTGTAGTGTCCTTCAGGTCGCCTTTCTGATAGAAGGGGAACATGTTCTCCTTCATCCACTGGTTGGCCTTCACTGGAGAGAGTTTCCAACCGCTGTTGCAGGTACCTACAATCTCTACCAGGCAAGAGCCCTTGCCCTGCATGGAAGCCTCGAATGCCTTGCGGATGGCTTTCTTGGCAGCACGGATAGAAGGAACGGTATCCACGCTCTGACGGGTAACATAGCATGTGCCCTCAAGAGTTGCGGCGATTTCTGTCATCTTGAGTGGGTATCCGTGAAGGTCGGCTTGTCTTCCGTAAGGACAGGTAGCTGTCTTCTGGCCCATCAGGGTGGTAGGAGCCATCTGACCACCAGTCATACCATAAATGGCATTGTTGACGAAAATGATGGTGATGTTCTCGCCACGGTTAAGGGCGTGGATGGTTTCTGCTGTACCGATACAAGCCAAGTCACCGTCGCCCTGGTAGGTGAACACCAGTCTGTCGGGCCAGCAACGCTTGATGGCAGTGGCCACTGCTGGTGCACGTCCGTGGGCAGCCTCTTCCCAGTCGATGTCAAGGTAACGGTATGCGAATACCGCACAGCCTACAGGGCTGACACCTACAGTTTTTTCTTCCATGCCCATTTCCTCAATGACTTCTGCCACTAATTTGTGTACAACGCCGTGAGAACATCCAGGGCAATAGTGCATCGGAGTCTCGTTCATCAATTCCGGTTTTTTGTAAACCAGGTTCTCCGCTGATATTATTTCTTCGTTCATGTTCTTAGATTTATTTAAGGGGTTGACCTGCTTGGAGTGATTATCCCTGCACGGTCTCGCGCCTTTTGTTGTTAAATTGATTGAAGTTCTCGCTGGATTAGAATTTCTCTTTCAGCGCTTTGACGATTTCATCTGGATCAGGCACGATACCACCCAAACGTCCGAAATGCTCTACCGGCACCTTACCGTTGATGGCAAGACGAATATCCTCTACCATCTGGCCAGCATTGATTTCTACTGAGAGTACACCCTTCTTGCCTTCGGCAGCGGCAGCTACTTCTTTGCTGGGGAAAGGCCACAATGTAATCGGACGGAGCAAACCTACCTTGATGCCCTCTTCACGAGCCAACTCGATGGCCTTCTGAGAGATACGGGCTGCACTACCGAATGCTACGATCAGATAGTCGGCATCCTCGCAGTTGAAGGTCTCATAACGTACTTCGTTGGCGCGGATTTCGTCATATTTTCTCTGCAGGTGAAGGTTACGCTGTTCCATCACCTCAGGCTGCAGTTCGAGTGATGTGATGATATTGGGCTGACGGTCTTTGGGACGACCCATGGCTGCCCAAGGACATTCTTTTCTGATTTCCTCTTCGGTGCGGCGTGGCTTGTAAGGAGGCAATACGATGCGCTCCATCATCTGGCCGATGACACCGTCGCTGAGAATCATAGCAGGAGTGCGATACTTGAAGGCAAGTTCGAAAGCGAGGTCAACAAAGTCGGCCATCTCCTGAACTGAAGCGGGCGCAAGGGTGATGACATAGTAGTCGCCGTTGCCACCGCCACGGGTTGCCTGAAAATAGTCACTCTGTGAGGGCTGGATAGTACCCAGACCAGGACCGCCACGCTGTACATTGACAAACACGCCGGGAAGTTCGGCACCTGCCATATAGGCGATGCCCTCCTGCATCAAAGCCACACCAGGGCTTGATGATGAAGTGAGCACACGCTTGCCAGCACCGGCACCACCATAAACCATGTTGATAGACGACACTTCGCTCTCTGCCTGCAATACCACCATACCGGTAGTTTCCCATGGTTTGAGCTGGGCCAAAGTCTCGATAACCTCGCTCTGAGGTGTGATAGGATAACCGAAGTAAGCGTCAGCTCCACAACGGATAGCTGCATGTGCGATTGCCTCATTACCCTTCATTAAGGTTACTTCTTGTTCTGCCATAGCTTTACTCCTCCATACGTTTTTTGTAAACACTGATACATCCATCCGGGCACACAATTGCGCAAGAGGCACAACCGATGCAGTCGTCTGGTTTCACGGCTTCCGCATAAGGGTAGCCGCTTACATTCACTTTCTTTGCCAATGCGATGACATCTTTGGGGCATGCTGCGATGCATAATGAGCATCCCTTGCAGCGCTGTGTGTTCACCACAATGGCACCTTTGATTTTCGCCATAGTATTAATTTATTATTAACCGGTTAGCTTGACCGGAGGCTTGTGAAGAACCTCGGGCCAGTGTTCGCCGAACGTTATTGTTATTTCTAAGGATTATACATGTCCTTGCAGTAGTAGGCAAGAATGTCGTCGAGCATCCGTTTTGCCTCCACAGCCGGACTGTCGGGGTCGAGGTTGATGGCCTCGATGTAGTGGTTGATGGCCTCGTGCCACTTGCCCTCTTTCCTGGCGGCATTGCCCGCCTGATAGTGTTGTTCTGCTGTCATATTCAAGTGTGTTCTATGAATGACACCGTAGGTTTAACATTTGTGCGTGTTTACTCGTTTATCCACCTTATTGATATATGGTCTTCTGTGCTGCGGCCAGGGTGTTTTTCATCAACGAGCAGATGGTCATCGGACCAACACCTCCCGGCACCGGAGTTATCATGGAACACTTGGGAGCCACCTCGTCGTATTTCACATCACCATTCAGGCGGGAACCGCTGGGGCGTGTGGCATCGGGCACACGTGTGGTGCCCACATCGATGACAATAGCACCGGGCTTCACCATGTCGGCTGTCACGAAGTCGGGCTGACCAATGGCAGCAATCACGATGTCGGCCTCGCGACATTCTTCCTTCAATGTGGCGGAATGACTGTGGCACACTGTGACTGTGGCATCGCCATACTGTTTCTGCATCATCAGCTGAGCCATGGGTTTGCCCACAATGTTGCTACGGCCAAGAACGACACATTTCTTGCCGGATGTCTTGACGCCGTAACGCTGCAACAGGGTGATGATGCCCAATGGGGTGGCCGAGACAAAGCAGGGAAGACCAATGGCCATCCTGCCCACATTGATGGGATGGAAACCGTCAACATCCTTGCGGTAATCCACAGCCATGATGATTTTCTGCTCGTCAATATGGCGGGGCAACGGCAACTGCACGATATAGCCATCCACATCATCGTCTGCATTGAGTTCTTGTACCTTGGCAAGAAGTTCTTCTTCGCTCACGGTGTCGTCAAAACGAATGAGCGAACTCTTGAAGCCACATGCCTCGCAGGCAAGCACCTTGTTCTTGACATAGGTCTCGCTGCCACCATCGTGGCCTACAAGTATAGCCGCCAGATGGGGGCGTTTGCCTCCCTTGGCCACAATGTTGTTCACTTCTTCAGCTATTTCCGCCTTGATTTGCTGGGCGGTGGCTTTTCCATCGATAATCTGCATAGTGCTAAGCATTAATTGTTCTGACGTTTGTTGTTATCTTGGCATCTTCATGCCCTTCATGGCACCCATCATCTTGCTCATGTTGGCACCTGTCACCATCTTCATCATCTTGCGGGTCTGGTCAAACTGCTTGATGAGACGATTCACTTCCTGAATGCTGGTGCCTGAACCTTTGGCGATGCGCATGCGACGGCTGGTGTTCAACACTTCGGGATTGGAACGCTCTTTGGGTGTCATGCTCAGAATGATGGCCTCAATACCCTTGAAGGCATTGTCGTCGATGTCGATATCCTTGATGGCCTTACCCACTCCGGGAATCATCGAGGCAAGGTCTTTGATGTTGCCCATCTTCTTGATTTGCTGTATCTGTCCGAGAAAATCATTGAAGTCGAACTTGTTCTTCATGATCTTCTTCTGCAGGCGCTTGGCTTCTTCTTCGTCAAACTGTTCCTGGGCACGCTCCACCAGACTGACAATGTCGCCCATGCCCAAGATACGGTCGGCCATACGTGAGGGATGGAACACGTCAATGGCATCCATCTTCTCGCCCATACCTACAAACTTGATGGGCTTGGTGACAACGGTACGAATACTGATGGCTGCACCACCACGGGTGTCGCCGTCGAGCTTGGTCAGCACCACGCCATCAAAATCGAGACGGTCGTTGAACTCTTTGGCGGTGTTGACCGCATCCTGACCTGTCATGGAGTCAACCACGAAAAGTGTCTCGTCGGGGTTGACCGCATTCTTCAGACGCTCTATCTCGTCCATCATCTCCTCGTCGATGGCCAGACGGCCGGCGGTATCGATGATCACCACATCATTGGCGTTGGCCTTGGCCTGACGGATGGCATTCTCGGCAATGGCAATCACATCCCTGCTCTCAGGCTCAGAATAGACGGACACATTGATTTGTGCAGCCACTACCTTGAGCTGCTCGATAGCGGCAGGACGATAAATGTCGCACGCCACGAGCAGAGGATTCTTATGTTTCTTGTTCTTGAGCATGTTGGCCAGCTTTCCACTGAAAGTGGTCTTACCCGAACCTTGCAATCCTGACATAAGGATAATTGAAGGATGGCCCTCGAGTTTCAGCTCGCTGCTTTCGCCTCCCATGAGCACGGCCAACTCGTCGTGAACCAGCTTCACCATCAATTGGCCTGGCTTGACGGCGGTAAGCACATTCATGCCCAATGCCTTCTTCTTGACACCATCGGTAAAGGTTTTGGCTACCTTATAGTTGACATCGGCATCGAGCAATGCACGCCTGACATCCTTAAGAGTCTCGGCTACGTTGATCTCGGTAATCTGTCCTTCACCTTTGAGAATCTTAAAGGAACGCTCAAGTCTTTCACTTAAATTATCAAACATAATCTTGTATTCGTATCTAAATTATTTTTTCTCTTATTTATATCTTTTCTGTCGTACAATATGGTGCGGCACATTATCATTCCGCTCGCTGCCACACTTTAACCCTGCAAATATACTCATAATACAACAAATACGACAAGAATGACCCAAGTATTTAAAATATTTTAAAACACTTGGCTCATTTCTTGCGCAAAATATCCTATGACTGTGCAATAATCAATAGAGAAAAAAGCGGCATCTGCCACATAAATATGATTAATTCAACCGAACAAGGCGCGCAGTGCCTCCTCGACCTTGCGCACAGGAGTGATGCTGATGTGGTATCTGGAGGTATCAATACCCTGCATGTTGTGCGCAGGCACGATGATGTGGGTAAAGCCCAGTTTCTGTGCCTCGCTGATGCGCTGGTCGATGCGACTCACGGGGCGCACTTCACCGCTCAATCCCACTTCGCCCGCCATGCACCATCCTTGTTCTATCGGTGTATCCACATTGCTCGACAGCACCGCCGCAATGACACTCAGGTCCATGGCCAGATCGGTGACCCTCAGACCTCCGGCAATATTGACAAACACATCCTTCTGAATGAGTTTGAAGCCTACACGTTTTTCAAGCACTGCCAAGAGCATGTTCAGGCGGCGTTGGTCAAAACCCGTGGCACTGCGCTGCGGGGTGCCGTAAGCTGCCGTAGAAACCAGGGCTTGGGTTTCGAGCAAGAAGGGACGTACACCTTCAATGGCAGCGGCAATGGCAATGCCGCTGAGCCCTTCGTGGTCTTGCGAAAGCAATAGTTCAGAGGGATTGTCAACTTGTCGAAGTCCATTGTTGCGCATTTCATAAATGCCTAATTCTGAGGTACTTCCAAAGCGATTTTTGATAGAACGCAGAATGCGGTACAGGTGGTGCTGGTCGCCCTCAAACTGAATGACGGTATCTACAATGTGTTCCAGTATCTTTGGTCCGGCAAGGGTGCCCTCCTTGTTGATATGGCCAATCAATATGACGGGAACACCGCTCTGTTTGGCAAAACGCAGCAGGGCAGCGGCACACTCGCGCACCTGGGTGATGCTGCCCGGCGAACTGTCGACCGTATCGGTGCTGATGGTTTGTATGGAGTCGATAATCACCACGTCGGGCATCACCTCCTTGATTTGGGCAAAGATGTTTTCCAATGAGGTTTCACATAGGATCAGACAGTGGTCGGGCGACTGACTGGCGATGCGCTCAGCCCTCATCTTCAGTTGGTGGGCACTCTCCTCGCCACTCACATAAAGAATCTTGCGGTCTGAAATGCCCAGGATGGTCTGCAGCGTCAAGGTGCTCTTGCCGATACCCGGCTCTCCACCCAACAAGACAATAGAGCCTGGCACAAGGCCACCGCCCAACACCCGGTTGAGTTCGGCATCGTGCATATCAATACGCGGCTCGTCGTGAGATGAAATGTCGCGAAGCCGCTGAGGACGGTTGTTCTTGTTGCCGTAAGTGCTGTCAACGGCATGTGAAGCCGTGGCTGTTGCCTTGCTCGCAGGGGCAAGGCGTATCTCTTTGAAAGTGTTCCACTGTCCACACGAAGGACATTTGCCCACCCACTTGGCAGACTCCTGTCCACAGTGGCTACATACGTATGCTATCTTGTCTTTTGCCATAATGCATGATTTACTTCGCACAAAAGTAGCAATAATTTTTTGTGTTACAAAATAAATCATTAACTTTGCAACCATCATGAGGTATTGACAGCAAAAACTCATGCAAAACAAGGCTAATATCGCACATTAATCATAGAAAGAGAGGGCGACTCTGCGGCGTGCGTAGGGTTGCCCTTATTAGATGAAGATGAAAAAGAAATCTATTTTTATATCCTTATTAATAATAGGTGTAACGATACTTTCGGCCTGTGGACCTTCGTACGAGGAAGCACAACGCATGTCGAAGGCTGAACGGCTGAAACGTTGGCGCGAAGACTCGCTTGCGCTGAAAATCGGCGTCACCCCAACCTTGGACTGTCTGCCACTTTATTTGGCTGAGGCAGAAGGACTCTTTGACACGGCACAGGCTGACATTAGGCTGAAACGCTTCCAGGCACAGATAGATGTGGCTGAGGCTTTGAGAAAAGGAAGAATTGAGGGATGTGTAACCGACCTCGTGCGCACACGGCGACTGGCGAAGCAGGGTTTTGGCATCCATTATTTTGCAACGACCAACGCCTATTGGCAATTGGTGAGCAACCGACTGTCGCGTGTGAAAAACATCAAGCAACTCAACGACAAGATGCTGGCCATGACACGATACTCTGCTCCCGCACTGCTGGCCGACTATGCCATAGACAGCGTGAAACTGAACCGTGACAATGTGTTTCTTATCCAAATCAACGATGTTGACCTGCGACTGCGCATGTTGCTGAACAATGAAATGGATGCCATGCTGCTCACCGAGCCACAGGCCACTGCAGCACGTCTGTACAAGCACAAGGTGCTGATGGACAGCAGGGAAAAGGGACTGCAACTGGGTGTCATCGCCTTCTCAATGCAAGGCACCAAAGACCAACGCAGGAAAAAGCAGATAGAGGTGTTTGCCAAAGGCTACAAGGCGGCATGTGACTCGCTGAACAAAAACGGCATCAAACACTATGCACAACTGTTGAAGACAATATACAAATTGGACAACAAAACGCTCAATGCCCTACCCGACATGACATTCGGATACGGCAACACACCGAGACAAAAAGATGTGAATGCAGCTGACAAATGGCTCAACAAATAAAAATCATGAAAGAACTGAAATCCATCATCGATCGTCTGAAAGAAAACCGCTTGGGTTTAACCATCAGCGCATTGCGGCAGTTTATCGCCAGTCATCCTCACTTGATGTCTGACGATGCGCTGGACCGTATCGACAACGATTACCAATTGATGCTCAACTTTTTGCAGCAGGGGGTGAACGACCCTCAGCGAGACGAAATCTACAGCAAGCTCACAGAACGGTTGTATCATCTATGCAGAAGTCTGCAACTGTCGCTGCTGACCAAAGAAAACGCCTTCTTTGCCCATGCTTACCGATGCTGCAAGAACGAGTCGTTCTCATACGAACGGGTGAAAAGCACGCTGGAAAACTTCGTGGCCGAAGTGGCCATGCTCTCTTTGGAGCCCGAAGAACAACGCGAAGAGAAAAGCAAGAAAATACATCTGAGCCATAATGATTTCAGGAAAAAACTGTTTTGTAGCATCGTGACCTCAGGCCTGTGGACCGAAAGCGATGCCAAGGCTTATGCCCAACTGATTATCTCGCCCACCATCGACAGCATCGACGCACAACTCATGGTGAGTGCCATCATGGTGGCTGCCACTAAT